>NZ_JAAEDW010000002.1:0-288647 GCF_013346885.1 Gilliamella sp. ESL0232
CGTTAAATATCAAATAGATACGATAAATTAGAAAGGAATTATGCCAGTATGGTATCACTGGCATTTATGTTAATGTGGCTGCCAATGTATTGTTGAGTAATTTATGTACAGCAAAGATCAACAGCCCTAACCTCTTGTTGCTTTTTACAGCTTACGATAGTAATAAAGACAATAATATAAATGATCGTATGAAAAAGAAGACGCTGATGAGTGATTTTAAATTATGGGGCTGGGATAAAAAACACATACCATACTCCAGTGTATCAAGGCAAAATACTGATCCTCTCAAAAATATTAGAGATTACCCTTCTTTATTATTTTATTGTTTTGGTAATAGTATTGTTCATATTGTTCAAGCGATATCCAGCCGTTGGCTGCCGAAGACGAATACAATTATGATATATTTGAATATATTCAAATAGTGCTTTATTAGACAACTTCCTCGTTTTATAGTAACAACCATGAATAATAGGGATTTTAGTGTATGAAAAAAACTTCCAACAACCGTATTATCCCAAACCTATTTACGGCACAAGGCTCATTAAACGGCACAATGGAAAATCTAAGAAATGCTTAAGAACTTATATAAATCATAGTGTTTAATGGTGGCCCCTACTGGACTTGAACCAGTGACCAATCGATTATGAGTCGAACCAAACAACTAATTGATTTTAATATTTAAATAATTTCTACGTATTAATAAATCTCATAATAGAGGGATAGATATTGTTAACAAATAATAAATAAATTAAAAATTTTGTCAACATTAATAATCACCAATTATTGTATAATTACTAATGTATTACTACTAGTATTCTATATCAATTACATTGAATACTAGTAGTAAACCATTATTGAATAATTTTCATAATCAATAAACAATTATTTATATAATTAACCATTATTTTAATTGATTAAAATGCTCATCTAAACAAGATCTTAATTGATCATGATCTGTTACTATATATTCTAATGTTGTTGATAACGATGAATGCCCTAATAGCTCCTTTACTAATGTTACATTTCGATCGGGTTGTTTCATCAGATTTGTTGCTAATGTATGTCTGAACCTATGTGGGCTGACTTTAACATTGCAAACTTTTGATAATCGCTGAAAAAACGCATCTATTCGATCAAAATTCATTTCTTTGTAAAAATCACATTTACCATTTTTAAAATGATAAATATTAAATAGCTGCATGTTCGGTTTTTTATTTAACATTTTTAATTGTTTCTTTAATTCAACAATATCTTGAAAAACATCGTCAATTAGTGGGATTTCTCGTTCGTTATGAGTTTTCGAGCCCTCTTCTCTTAAAAAAAGTTTTTTATCTTTATCATTAATATCACAAATACGAATATGCAACAATTGATTACGTCGAATACCTGTATATTGCAAAATTTTAATCAGTGTTATCCAAAATTGGGCTGGATAACAAAAATCTCTTGGTGATTCTTTTAGCTGTTTTTCTTTAAGAAAACTTAAACAAATATCAATATCTGCTTGTGATATAGTCTTTTTGGCTTTCTTCCCTGGTTTTATTAACATCTTATCAAATGGATTTTTTTTTGAATAACTAAGCCTTGTTCTATACCAAATCCCATTAACGCTTTAAAATGACGACAATAACTATTCCATGTTACATGTTTACATTGTCTGACTTCCAAAATATGGCTTCTAAAGTTTGATACTGTTTTATGGTTAATTGAGTTAATATTTGTAAAATCACTATTAAAAAATCGAGTAAATGCTTCAATATACCTTCTATAATTATAGATAGTTTGTTTACGCAATTGTTTAAATTCTAGATATACTATGAGCAATTCCTGCCAAGACATTTTTTCTTTTGTTATTTCCATAAATACTCCTGATTCTCATTTTCTCACTAATTGTTTTTGTAAATATTAACATCATGAATTAATGTTAGATGTGGATTATCAGGGAAATTATTCTCAATAGCAAATAATGGTTTGTTATCAATTAAATAACCTTTGATAAAAGTATGGCTCTTTCTTTTTCCCGAAATGAAGCATTTCCAGATGTTAAATCCTTCATCACTAAATTTGGTATGAATTTTTAAATTTTGGAATTCACGTTGTAATTGTTTCCAGTTGCTATCATCATCATTACCATTTATATATAAACTGTATTTTCTAAAAATTTTGGGAGTTACCATGAATATTTTACTGTCAACAGTATGAATGCACGCATTTTGGTTATTAACTGGTAATTTTTTACCAATAATTTGACTTCTAACCCATTTAAAAAATGGGTGATTATAGATATCATCATTATCTAATGTGTTAGAAATACACTCATTTGAAATAGAAATATTATTATTTTTTAAATCATTTTCTTTTATTTGACGATCCGCTTTGGAATTGTCACAATCATCATGATTATCAGCCATATCTGTTTCAGATATCTCAGTATTTGTTTTTTCATTAGAAAATAGGTTTAATATTATATCTTGCATTCTAGAAGCTTTGTCATCTACAGACTCAGATGCAATGTTTAATTTAGACTCTTCTTTAACCTCCTCCGTTGAAATATTATCAGGTATGGAGTTAAGATTATCTGCTTCTGTTGCTTCTGTTAACAGTGGAGTGATTGAACCCTTGAATGGTTCTGGAGCATTAGTAATATTATGAAAAGCCACATTGGCAGGTATACGGATAAGTGTTAGTTTTTCAGCAACCCAACCACTATCAGATTCAATTTTACACGGCCAAATAGTTTTATCTTCATTTGCTATTGCTATCCCGTGCTCTTTTAGTATATTAAATATTTTTGCATTATCAGTAGGTATATCAGTTATACCGTTTTGCAGCAAATTAGCTTTCATTTTATCGGTAAATGATTTGCTAATAACCCAAACATCTTTTCCATCAAACCAACCATCACAGGCTTTTGGGCCATTCAACACTAATTCTGATTCAATTAAATACCTTATCGAAACAATCATTTTACTCATTAGTGATACTGGTTTACTTAGTATTTTTGTCGGATCTCCACCTAGATTATTCGATACAGAAAACATATCTGCTTTTTGTATAATTTCGGATAATACGCCAGCTTTTTCAGTATGGCCTGAACATAAACTTAAAAAAGATTTAAACAATTCAGGGAATTGTGATAACCAAATGATACTTTCATCTGGTAAAATTCGTTTAATCATCAATGCTGCAGCACTCGGATGAAGAGAGTAATCCCTATCTTTTTTATAATTAAACCGATACGGTAAATCTAAATTGCTTTTCCACGGATACCAAATTTTGCCATCGTTCATTTCAACATGAACATCTACAACAACTTTACCTATGTCATGTAACAATGCACCGTATACAACTGCCGCACTCCAAGCCTGAGCTTGCCTTGGAATATCTTCTGCGTTAGCTCCAAGTAAGTAAGATTGCCTCAACTTCAATGCATAATTTGCCACCTCAAGTCCGTGATCAATCATACCACCTGTATACGAATGATGGTGTGCCTCCGAAGCGGGCAGTAATTGCACTATTTCAACATAATTATTGATAACATCCATATATAATTTATTAAACCGCTGTTGATCAATTGATACTCGTTGCCAAATTAGTGAGATCAGCTTTTTTCGAGAAGGTGTATCAAGCAATTCTGTTGCCGATTTTGGAATATACCAGTCTTCCAATGATGATGAATTCTCATGAGTACTGATACTCTCTTGTTTATTTTTAACAATTAACTTTTTTAAGAAATGAAGCATAATCAATACAATTTTTAAATACCTGTATATTTATCAATATAAACTTGATGAACCATATTTAATATAGAAAAATAAATATTCATATTGCGAATTTTTACTTAATTAGTATAATTAGTTCGTTTCCGCTACTTTTAGTAGCAAACAACGAGAAGATGATCGTTAATTCTCAGACGTTGCCAATAAAATGGGACGTTCCTTTTTTAAGGTGATCACATCCCAACAGCCAACAAACTCACTACTTTCGTAGGTTGGTAACATCTATTGGATGTTGAGTTCTTATAAACTTACTTTTTACTCACCCATAGGGGAATTTTATCCCTATTGGGCATAAATTCTCCTTTTTATTGACTTAATTTTGGAGAATATTATGACTAACTTAACTAATAACACAGTAACTAAACAATTTTTTGATTTACATACAACTGGAATTGGCTATTTAAACCGAATCCGTGAAGTTAAAGTCAAAAATGGTAAACCTTATTTATCATGTACAATCGCTGCACTAAGGGGAAATTGCAAAAACGCCGAATATACCTACATTAACTGTAACGTTACTGGTGAAAAAGCAAAAAGCTTAGTTGAAAAATGCATTGAAGCAAATAAAGCCAACAAAAAAATCTTAATCAGTTTTTGCGTCGGTGATATCTATGCTGAAACATTTACATACAGCACTGGAGTTAAAAAAGGAGACGTTGGAATCAATTTAAAAGCTCGATTACTAAAAATCTCCAGCCTTAAAATTGATGGTGAACTTAAATATTCGGATAAAATCGAACATTTAGAAAATCAAAGTGAACCTCATGACGAAGAACTCAATAATGTTGCGTAACAATTAACAACTCAAAAAAAGCAAGGAAACTTGCTTTTTTAATTGTTAAATCAGTTGCTTCAACTCTCCATTTGTGATGAAATTCCTCACAGGAAAAGGCTTATATGATAAAAAGTTTTGAACATAAAGAACTGGAACTTTTTTTGAAACTGGTTCAACTAGAGGTATTGGAGCATTTATGGAAATGTTTAACCCTTCACATCCAGGTGAAATTTTATTAGACGAAATTTTACCTAATACATTAAATATGACTATTACTGATTTTGCTAAACATCTAGGTTTTTCACGTGAAACAATATCAAAAGTGTTACATGGTAAAGCCCCTATTTCACCAACCCTAGCTTGGCGATTAGAACTAGCTGGAATTAGCACTGCAAGAATGTGGTTATCATTACAATCCCAGTATGATTTATGGCAAATTAAACACAAATCAAACCAACCAGAAATAATTCGTTTAGTTCCGTGCATTGACGAAGATGAGGATATTCTTAGAATTGCCGAAGATAGACTCAGAAATCCAGGTAAAATTATTGAGGTGAATGTGGATGACCTTTAAAGTCGTGTTCGATGAAAAGGCATTTAAAGAATGGAATAAATTAGATCGGAGTATACAGCTTCAATTTAAAAAAAAGTTAAAAAAACTTCAGATTAACCCCTATATTGAATCAGCTAAGTTAAGTGGTTCACTGTCTGGGTGTTTCAAAATAAAATTGAGGTCATCTGGATTCAGAATGGTCTATAAAGTTATTGATGAGCTTATTATTATCAAAGTGTTAGCGATAGGTAAGCGAGAATCTTTAAATGTTTACAACGATGCAAAGCAGCGCATTAATTAAATCGTTATACTAATTTTTCCGCTACTTTTAGTAGCAAACAACGAGAAGATGATCGTTAATTCTCAGACATAGCCAGTAAAATGGTATGTTCCTTTTAATTAAGGTGATCACATCCCAACAGCCAACAAACTCACTACTTTCGTAGGTTGGTAACATCTGTTTGATGTTGAGTTCTTATAAACTTATCTTTTACTCACCCATAGGGGAATTTTATCCCTATTGGGCATAAATTCTCCTTTTTATTGACTTAATTTTGGAGAATTATCATGACAATTAATTACATTAAAGACTTATTTACAAGTAATTATGGATTTAAACTAGAGATCAATTTCACTGACAATAATCAGGTCGAAATTATCACTTCTGAGCGTAGTTTCAATTCAATTATTGAGGCTGAAAATGAAATTACTCACTTTCTTGGTGATATTTGGATGGATGGTGAAATTAATAATCGTCCGTGTGAAGTTAAACGTGCATCAATAGTAGACAATTCTACCCAGAACATAGTAATTAGCGGCTTAGTAAATGTAGTATTAGTTCATTGGCAGTTAAACCCAACAACTAATTTCATCGAATATCTGAAACGCAAATTACCTATTGTTCGTAATATTGAAATAGCTAAACTCATTGATCTAACTCGTTATGAATTAGCTTTATAAAAACTCTACACATTCCATTAGGAGAATACTCCTAATGGAGTGTTCTCCATCAATTAAACTATAGGAGAACACTTATGTATATTGAAAATAAACTTGATAATGATACTAGTAAACGACTCTATCTTAGAGATGACATTATAAAGATTGATGACGATATATTATCTAATATTAAACGATATGATTTGATTAATTCATTCTCTGATGGAGAAGGCGTTGAATTTAATCTCTATCTATCAAAAATGGAAGATTGGTTGATGAAACAATGGCAATGTAATAATTTAAATGATTTCAATCATAAAATTGCTAGCCGTTTCAATTCATCTTATAAAGAAATTTTATCATCAGGAGATTATACACAATGTTTTTTGATTTGCTTTTTGGAGCATTTAAAAGAATTAGGTCATAATGCCTATTTTGATTTGTATTCTGAAGCTGTATTAAGTATTGATGGTGAAATTATTGATAATATCTGTCTCTTAATTAGTTAAAACATTCACAATAAAAAGCAAGGAAACTTGCTTTTTTTACAACAATGATGTAATACATACTAAGAAATAAATTATAATTCTTTGTTTTTCGACTAAGGAAAAAATAAATGAGGCATTTAATAATTTATCCAGACATTAAAGCAAGGGCAATCAAGAACCCGTCTGAAGAGGATTATTTACGTTATGAAAATACTGATCATGGTCTACTTGATGATGATACATTTGGAGAGTTAACTAAACGAAAAATTCAAGAGTTATTCAAGACTCAAAGCTATGTTGAACAAGTTGGAAATGAAATCTGGCGAGTTAAACCAGATGGTTCTCGAGAACTCGTAAAAAGGATTTTTAAAATTGAATGTAATTAACAATACTAATGAAACTAAACTGAATGATCTAACATTTCTTATTATTTGAAATAAGTAAGCAAACTAAAATATATCTAATTGGATTACAGGATATATGATAAAATCACTTAAGATAGAAGTATCAGCTAGAACTTAAATTAATCGTCCAATTTATTGAACAATATGTAGTTTATTATTAATACGATCATAAACTATATTTTTCGTAATAAAGTTTATATGCGAATGAATAAAATCTTATTACGAAAAATATAGAAGATACAAATGGTTTAGTTTTTATATCTAATTCATCTCCTCTCGGCCATTTCTCAAAAAACATATATGGGATAAAATAGTTGGATAATATTAAGGAGAAATTGATGAGCAAAAAACATACATACATAAGTCTTTTTTCATCTGCCGGAGTCGGATGTTATGGGTTTAAATTAAATAATTATGAATGTATTGCAACTAATGAATTAATTGAAAGAAGAATTAATATTCAAAAAATTAATAAAAAGTGTCGTTTTGATTCTGGATATATTAATGGTGATATTAAACAAGATGAAATCAAACAACGTATTTATCTAGAAATTCAGCGTTGGCAAAAGTTAGGTTATCATCGTGTTGATGTCGTCATTGCAACACCTCCTTGTCAAGGTATGAGTGTTGCTAATCATAAGAAAAAAGAAAATGAAATTGAGCGAAATAGCCTTGTAGTTGAAAGTGTAAATATAATAAAAAATATTCGTCCATATTTTTTTATTTTAGAAAATGTTCAGGCATTTTGGAAAACAGGTTGTACAAATAATCAAGGAGAATTGGTTGCTATTGGCGATTTAATCTTAGCTGAATTGGCAACGGATTATAAAATTGAACATCGAATTATCAATTTTAAGAATTATGGTTCAAATTCATCTCGCACAAGAACTTTAGTAATTGGAGTGGATAAAAATTTATCACATTCCCCTAGCCAATTTTTTCCTGATGAACGTGATGAAGTTACTCTTAAGAAAGTAATTGGCAACATGAAATCACTTGATTGGGGAGAATATGATAATAATGATTTTTATCATAGTTTTCGTGTTTACCCTGAACATATGCGAGCTTGGATAACTGATATTAAGCAAGGGCAAAGTGCTTTTGATAACGTTGAATTAAATAAACGTCCTCATAAAATTGTAAATGGTGAAATAGTGCTTAACAAATCCAAAAATGGGGATAAATACACTCGCCAACTTTATGATAAAGTCGCTCCGTGTATTCATACTAGAAATGATCAACTAGCAAGCCAAAATACTGTACATCCAATAGATGATCGTGTCTTTTCTATTCGTGAATTAATGAAATTAATGACTATCCCTGATCAATTTAAATGGGTCGATATATCATTAGAAACATTGAATAATTTATCTTTAGCAGAAAAACAAAAAATTTCTAAGAAAAATGAGATGAATATTCGTCAAAGCATTGGGGAAGCTGTACCAACAGCAATATTTAAAACGGTTGCGGAAAAAATTAAGCAAGTAATTTGATATGACAGAGAAAGAAATATTACAACTGATCGAAAGACATGAACTTAATGATGAAAACTGTTTATCTAATTACCTTTTATCACAACTTAAAAATAACACTATAGATACTACGGTACTTTCTCGTATTATTGAATTAAGTAATAGTGAAAGAGAAAATCATTCTGCTTATTATACAAACCCTTTTATTATTCAAGAAATCATTAATTATTTACCTGATTTTTTGGAAAAATCACAACTACATATTTGTGAACCATCAGTAGGTGCAGGTAATTTCTTACCTTTCTTATTTGAGAAATATAAGCATATCCCAAAAGTGAAATTCACGTTAATCGATATTAACCCCAAAACTTTAGAATGGGTAAAATTAATTTATAATCAACAAAGATTACCCGAAAATATTGAATTAGAATTTATTTGTAATGATTTTATGTTATATCAACCAGAGAGAAAGTTTGATTTAATAATTGGTAATCCGCCTTTTACAAAGCTAAAAAGAACAGACCTTAGTTTATTTGATATAGAAAACTATAGCCAAAATGTCAAAAATCTCTCGGCCTTTTTCCTTGAAAAATCGTTACAATGTGCAGACGTTATTTCTTTAATTATGCCTAAAAATTTACTTAATACTCCTGAATATAAGGAAACGAGAGAAAAGCTAACAAATAATAAGATCCAATCTATTTTGGATTTTGGTGAATTAGGTTTTAAAGGTGTATTGGTAGAAACAATCAATATAATTTGTAATTTGAAAGAAAATAATCAAAGAAATATTGATGTATGTTCTTTACCTAAAAAACTAAAATTAATCCAAAAAGCAAATTATATTTTTGATTCTGCTTTACCTTATTGGGTTATATATCGGGATCAAGATTTTGATAAGGTGTTTAAAAAGTTAAAATTTAACCAGTTTACTGTTTTCAGAGATCGTCAAATTACAAATGAAAATTTGTCATTAGTAAAAAAACATTCAGAACAAGTTAGAGTATTAAAATCTAGAAATATTAGTGATTTAGGTGATAAAATTATAGATATAGAAAATTATGATGCTTATATTGAGCAAACAAAATTAATGAAATTATCCGTTGCTAAATATTTTGATCGTGAAGATGTTTATTTAACACCAAATATGACATATAAGCCTAGGTTAATGCGAAAACAAAAAGGCTACATTATGAATGGTTCAGTTGCAGTATTAATACCTAAATTTTCATATCATCTATCAGATGATGAATTAAAATATTATGCAAGTTCTGAATTTAGACATTTTTATCAAATAGCAAGGAATTATCAGACAAGATCGTTAAATATTGATGCTAATAGCGTTTTTTGGTTTGGTTTAAAAAATAGGGAGATAAAATGAGTAATGACTTTATTCAAAATTTCTTATCAAAATATGATTACGATGTGAAACTATCAGGTAATGCGCGTTGGATTGATCAAAAATGCACTTATGATGTTGTGCAAATTATTGCTGACTGTATTCTAGAATATACACAATCAAGCACATCAACCTCTTTTACAGTTAAAGACATTTGGGATAGTAAATATGCTCAGGAAAATGTGCAAACGATATTTTCAAAACCAGATCCTAGCCAAAAATCACGCAATGAATATGATAAGTATTTTGGACAACCTATTAAGTTACTCGCTTATAGTCGAATTTTAATTGAAACTAAAGTTAGTACTAGGTACTTATATCGAATTAATAACCTTGAATTATTACAACATATTGCTTTACGTCCATTAAATACACTGAATTTCCTTACTCATTATATCGAAAAAGTATTAAAAGACAGTGGATTGGCTACTAGTTTTAATGATTTTCTTAAAGTCCAAAATAAAGAGAGTTATCAACAATTAAAAGATACGTTTACATCATTTACGATTGACAACACACCGATTAACGGTAGTATAGAGTGTGGACGAATTTTTACAAAAATTATCAATCCATTAGCATTCAAATATAAAAAGCGGGGAACAGAAAGAGGACATATATCTAAAAACCTAATTACACTGCAAGATCTCACTTATAATCGCTTAAATTGGCGAGATCAACTATCTGGAAAGTCGAAACAAATTTCACGTCAAGAACACCAATCACTAGAACAACAACAATCAAAAAATTACCACGAATATTTGGTACAGAAAGCTAAAAAAGATGTGCGTAAATTTAACGATCTATATCGAAACGGAAAATCTGAAGTGTATCAATTAGGTGAAGATATTTTAGCAAGCCAGATTCATCATATTTTCACAAAGTCTGATTTTCCTGAAATTGCAGATTACCTTGAAAATTTAATTGCTATAACACCAAATCAACATTTTGGCATGGCACACCCTGAAAATAAGACCGCTTATATTGATAAAAATTTTCAGTACATCTGTTTAATTGCTAAATGTTCATCTATTATGGAAAATTTAACTCATTCAAAGGGCATAAAAATCTATGATTTCGAAGATTATCGTTTTGTATTAAACGTTGGCTTTAAAACCGATAAATTTAATTATATTCCCCCATTAGATTTTGCATCTATAATTAAACAAATTGATTTTTTCTGTAGTGATTATTTAGGAGGTGCATATTCAGCTCTTGTGGAAAGTAATTATCCAGTAATATAAAAACTAGAAAATATTTCCCATTAAACTATACAAAAATGGGGAACATGTTGTTGATGAATTTATAATAACAAAAACTGACACATAACGTGCCAGCTTTTACTTTATATCACTTATTTTTATACGGCAATTAGCTGTTTTGCTAAAGCCACTTCAATGGATTCATCATCAGAATTAAGTATATCTAATCCCGATTCAGGCATATCCCCTGAAGTACTTTGTGAAACCGCTATTTTTTTTGCCATTAATTTTAAACAGCTTGTTTGTGCTGAATTTTCATAGCCCAAATAAATCACTTTTACATCATTTTTCTGGCCAATTCTGAACGAACGTTTTGCTGCTTGTTGCAATGTGTAAACATTAAAACCAGTTTGCAAGAAAATAATGGTCGGAAAATCGAGTAAATCAAGACCTGTTTTAACAAGTTCTGGATTTGTTATGACAATATCATAATCTTTATCCACTTTGTCTAAGATCCAATCCTCCCTCTTTTCTGGCGACACATTTGATTTTAATATAGCTGTTTTTAAACCAGCTTGTTCTAAAATAAGCTTAAGCCGTCCAGTTATGTCTCGAGTACCAGTATAAGTTGCATATACTAATACTTTACGACCATCTGTTTTTTCAGCTAAACAATGTTCAACTAAAGATTGCTCTTTTGGCGAACATTCAATAAAACTATCACCCTCATCACCACTAAATACAGATGGCACAAAAGCCAGCTTATCTCGTGTTCTTGGATGAGTGACTGTTTCTGCTCTAAAACAGCAGTCAGGCCATGCAAGTAAGGTATTGAGTACAACACCAAGTAATGTTGTATCTCTTTTCACTAATGCACTTCTCAACTCACTCTTAAGTTTATTCGATAAATCATCGTAATAACTTCTTTGCTCATATGACATTGGAATATCAATATACTCTTCAGTATAATTCGGGAGAATATTATCACCAATATCTTTAAGCTTTAGAAATACTGTATACGGTAATACATATCGTAAAATACCCTTTGGTCCAAAACCTGGAGCTTTTTGTGTTCGATGAGAAATCTGATTACCTTTGGCTGTTTTATGACTATTTCCATGCCTTTCCGTATATAGGTCTTTAATGATTCCATGATCTCGCATAAACTCCATTGCTGCGGTACCAAGTGAACCTCTGCTATTCGGTTTATAACCGTCTTCAATCATCTTAGACGTTAATACACGAAAAAGTAAAAAAAATAGGTCATCTGCATATCCTCCCATAAGAGTACCAGTTAAAAGTAAAATCTTTTTAACTTGGCTAGCAAGCACACCCATCGCCTGCCCTTGTGCAGAGCCTTGATTTTTATACTCATGACCTTCATCAACAATCAATAAATCAAAAAATCCTTGTGGTAAATATCTTTTGATAAATTCGGTAGCTTGATAAGCACCTTCGCCAAAACCAAATTCAAGTTTAGCTAAAGCTTTTTCCATTCTTATTGCTTGTCTGTCAGTGAAAATAAACTCACCATTTTCATTCATAAGATTAACAAAATCTGATGCATTATCCGCAAGCAGATCAGATAGAAAATCGTCACCAAATTTATTAATTAGAGATTCAGCTTTCACTGGCCCAATTGTCGGAATTTGACACATCGATTTTTTAACTCTGTCTCTAAAACTAGAATTCGAGTTATTTAATGGTCTAATCAAAGTCCATAAAGCACTGCCGCAATTCACACAAGTTGTTCGATGTTCTTTCAAAACAAAATCGCTAAAAAGAATTAACTCCCCCTCGTCATCACGACAAAAATTATAACAGTCGGGACAAGCAGCACAGTCTTTTTTTATGTATTTTGTTTTAACTTCCCCACGTTCATGAATATTTTGCTTTTGGTAAATAGGTTTTGATTTCAGTGCATGTTTCCAGTGGTATCCCATCCGCATTCGAACACGTCCTAAAACGTAAAATTCAGGCACATTAGATGTAATACCTAACTTAAGCTCTTGCCTCAATTTTAATAGCTTCACAAGTGTATCTGAGCCATTTAAAACCCATACTCTTGCACTTGGTATCGTTTCTAAAATTTCTCGTCGCCATTTATATACAAGATGAGGTGGCGAAATTATCAGATTACGTCGATACTGGGCTTCATAGTGAAGTACTGCTGCCACAGCAATTGCCATCATTGTCTTTCCTGTTCCCATTTCAGCATTGATAATCGCTGCAGGTTCATTCTGATCTAATAACAATTTTGTAACAGCCTGTACAACATTAGCTTGTTCACTAAATGGTTTACGTTTTAACTGTTCCATAATTGATTGTCGTTCAAATGACATATCATCCTGAAGGTAAACTGGAGGATTAGATGCATTCAAACTATCCAATAATGAATCTTTAAATTCATTAATAAAACTATTTAAATCAATTTGTGTATTTAATGTTACTTGTTCCATTTTTAATCCTTAAATAAAAAGGGATACAAGCTCCACAAGGGATTGTATCCCTTATGGGTTAATGTTTAAATTAATATAGATTTAATATTCATTTGGCAGCATCAACGTAGTGATAAAACCTCGCTCACCATGCCATTCGGTAATAATCCATAGTTTTATATCATCAGAAAGCTTATAACTTGCAAATAAGCGGTCATTTTTTTGTCCTTGCTTTAACACTTGATCATTTAATTTTTTATCACTATCGTCCATATCATCTCCCCAATCGCCATTTCTATAACGACTAAGAGCGCTTGAAACAGCAAGTGCCATATTAAAATCACGATCAGCTAAGCACTTAATCCCTTCTGTGGAATAAATCAATCCAGTTACAACTGAGCAGGATTGATTATCTTCAACATGTGTACCATTTTCATCCAATTCATCAACTTCGTTAATTTGACTAGAAATCACCAATAACGAACCAAATGTTTCAGAATTTGGAGTGAAATCAAATGCCTTAATTGAAGGAACAAATTTATCAGTCAAAATTGTTTTTGATTCAATAATAAATCCATTATCATCCAACGTATTTTCAACATTTTTTGACTTTGATTTATAAGTATCACCTTTAATAATATAGGTTTTACCTGTGTTAGACTTTACAATACCATTGATTTCACCAGCAGCTAGTGCTAACGATAAATGCCAGTCTGACATCTTACACAACGGTTTGCGTTTGCGTTCACAACATTTTTTGAAAAAAAGATTAAAGTCATTCCATAATCCACCTATATTTTTAACTTCCTGACCTAACTCTTCATCGGTAAATGATAATTTATAGAAAGACTTAATTTCACTTTCTGGCTCAGGAATTTGATACATCGGCTTATTTGTAACAGCTATCTCATCAGGAACAATTTCTCCTTCAAAAATAGCTTCAAATTTTGCCTTCATATCATTTTTTTCCTGAAGTGCTATATCATTTTGTCGAACCTTTCTTCCTAAAATAACAATCTGCTTGAATTGTTTATCACAAGCTGTAAATATTGAAATATCAGTGAACTGACTTGCAATCCAATTTGAAAGCATCTCATCAAGCTGAGTAAACGGAATTATTAATACTAAAATACCGTTATACTGAAGCGACGGGATCGTAAAACGATAGAATATTTTCTCTAGTCGTTTGTAGTCTTTCTGATAATTTGTAATTGCTCCATTATGTTCACTAGTTAAATCTCCATATGGTGGATTTAAGAATAATAAACCAAAGGAATTAGGTGAAATAACGGTATCAAATAAGTCACTTCTTAACAAAACATCACAATATTTTTGGGCTAGTTCTGCTCGATGTCGATTGTATTCAATACCATATAGTTTTGCTTTATGACTAAGTGAATACGCAATATTACTTGCTGCTCGAGCTTCACCAACACAAGGATCTAAAACTCGAATAGCAGTATCAGTTCTTACAAAATGGCTAATAATTGCATTTGTTGTAGCATCATCCGTTGGATAATAGCCATTTTTAGCAAAATTATGCGCCACTCTCGGCGATATAAGTGCAACCATAAATACTCCCTATGATTATGATAAAGTTAAAATACCATCACGAATTTTTTGGCTCATGATTTGAGTTAATATTGTGTCGTTTACAATGATTGTTGTTGCATCAATATCACCAACAATTGCTTTATGTTCTTTAATCATTCCTTGTTGTTTAGCAATCGACACAATTTCGTCAGCCCAATGTTCTAAAATGGGTACAGATGAAAGTGTTTTAATTGCATCAAAGTAACGATTATGTCTAGTGGAAACATCTTCTATCTTATAAATAGAGATCATTGAATTTGAATCACGGTTTGGCTCAATAATGCGTTTATCAAAAATAAAAGCATGAATCAACGAACCAAATAACGTTTTAGTTACTTTCAATGTGCGCTTTGCATAATACTTTCCTTCAGCTAAAAACACTCGATGATGATTTAACTTAATATCCGTTAAACCATGTGTAGTTGTTTCGCCAATCGTAAGTTTTGCAAAGAGTTCCTGCATTGCGGTATCTTTCCCCCATACTGATAAAAAAATCAGTTCGGAGTCATTATTCGCAATACAACAATCACATTTCAAATCTGGAATATCTTGTAATGTAAGAATGTTACTCATTAAAGTTTCTCCTTAAATCAATATAAGGAGAAACGATCTCTAGGAAGACCTGTTTCTCCCCAGAGATAGATAAGTTAAGTTAAAATTGTTCTGGCAATTTATTCCAACATTGGCTTTTATAGTCAAAATGGTAACCAAGTTCGATTAAACGTTTTTTCTGGGAACGTATTTTTAAGCGATCCTCCGTTGAATCTAGTTTAACTTGATCACCTATCGGCCATAAAATACCAAACAGTTCAGCATCACCTGAACCTGAGGTAGCCATAGTTTCTTCATGTTGATGTTCAGTATTAACTTTCTGAACTTCAGATGACTCAGTCTGACAAATAGGGTCTTCTGATACATGTATTTTTTCCGAATCTGCTTCATCTAATTTGGATGAATTAACCAGATCCATATCTTCAATATACGCACAACATTCAATAACAACACGATTGCCATAACTATATGAAGAAGATTTGATTTGTTTAATCACAAACGACCCTTCATATTTTCCAGCTTCATACTGATCCAATAATTTATTATCTTTTAAAGAAAATTCACCAATGGATGTAAAAAGCTTGGCGACATTGAAATTGCCATATTTACCCGTTCTTGTTGTAATGACTAATTCACCAGGTATTGAAATCATATTAATGCTCCAGTATAAAAAGTAAAAATAAAAACCAACTACTTTATGCGTAATAAAGTAAGCTGGTTTAAATGAAATAGGAAAACTATTTTTGTAGTTGATGATAATTTCTAACTTGAGTTCGCCATTCGTGATTTACTTCAAAATTAGCTAATTCAAGGTAATTAAGTGGACATGAATAATAAGGAGGAAAAGATAATTCACAATAATATGAATAGCTCCAAGCCTCGTCAATTTGTCTGATCAAATTACATTTTATGTAACGGTATTTACCTGCCAGTAAAATGTTTCGATAATCGTTTATGACATTAAATTCAATTAATGACCATAATATGGTTACTCCATGAATATAGTCATTACAAACATGAAATTGCAATGTTTTTTCTTCATAATGTTCACTATAAACAGGAGCAATTAATGAATTAATTAACTCAGATTTAGTATGAATATTATGCTCTGAATACCATCTCATAATAATAAACCTCCTCAAACAAAATCAGGAGATATCACTCAAGAGGAGTGAAAATCCCCCTCCTGGTTGACACATTAAAATTAAGACTTATGTAAGTATTCTTGAATGATTGAACTTAATGATACATCATCAGGTATAGTTGCTTCACAATTGATTAAAGCAAGGAAATATTCTGTCGAAAGAAGTATGTATTCGTTAGTTAACATGGATATTCTCCTAATTAAAAGTTGAATAAAAAAGGAGAATACTTTCCACAGGAGAAAATATTCCCCTATGGGTAAAAGATAAAAACAATTAATTACTTATTAAAATAATTTTCTTGTTTTATTTTGGATCTCATTTTTTTCTAATGAGGCATGAGTTAGTTCTCGTTGTTGCACCAATGCTGGAAGTAAGTCATTGTATTCCTCAATTCTTAGCATTCGAATATCTTTCAATGAAGGTGTAAACCAACTAAACTTTTGTCCCAATTGTTGAACGGCTAAAACACAAGTTACTGCATTAATACTACTATTACCAAAATACACAGATCCTTGCTTCCATTCAAAACCAAGCTTTTTTAACTCATCTCTAACTTCTTTATAAGCATTAGTATATGCACCAGGATAATAGTGCTCTAACCTGCTAGTATCGAAGTCAAAAGTAATTGCATAAGACATTGAGTATTCCTCAATATGTGAATGTGATAGTCTATAAAAACTCAACATCAAACAGATGTTACCAACCTGCAAAAACAGTGAGTTTGTTGGCTGTTAGTGTGTGATCACCTTAATTAAAAGGAACATACCATTTTACTGGCTATGTCTGAGAATTAACGATCATCTTCTCGTTGTTTGTTACTAAAAAAGTAACTAAAACTAGTTTCATTATAATGCAAATGATTCACTAAATTCAATATTAAATTTAAAATCAACAACTAGTTATGCTATGCCCTTTTTATTTTTAGCCTTTTCAGCCTTTTCAAGGTAGGGCCATTCCCATTATGGCCCATTACCATTAATAACCTTTACCTTTTTTCCTTACCCTTTTACCCTTTGTTTTTGCCATTTAAGTATTTAGCATTGACACAAAGCAAAATATATTTTATATATAAAGGCTAAATTTTAATCAGAGGCATAAAAATGGAAAATAAAGATAAGTCAACACAATCTGACACAAACCATAAAATGCTGTTTAATAGCGACGGATTTGAATTATTTATAAAAATTTTATCAGTTTCTGTAACATTTATATTGTTTATATTCAAAGGCATACTCTACGTATTACCATGCTTTTTGGAAACACCATCAGAAGAAGAAAGAAGAGAAGAAGAAGAAAGAATAAAAAATGAAATATCGTATTACGATGATGACGGTCATGCTTACACAAGCGATGGCGATAGAATGTGGTGATAAAAGAAAAGGTTATTATAAATAATAAGCTAATATGTCATTTATATTAGCTTATTCTTATTTAACATTTTAACTATTTCTTTCCTTTTGTTGCAGCTTTCATTGCAATGTCTTTTCCTTGTTTAGCCTTATTCATTCCATTTTTTCCTACCTGTTGCATTTTACTTGAATTTTTATTCATAAAACTCTCTAGTCCTGAACTAACTTTAAACCCAGCCCACGACAAACTTGCAAGTAAAATCAAAGGAAACCCAATAAATACAAATGACGTAATAATATCAACTAACGATTTATTAATATTCCACCGATCGGACATAAAATGAATAGCATTATTTTCATACATAATATTAATCAGTCTAGAATCTAGAAAACGTGCCAGTTCCCAGACAAATGTTAAAAATATCAATGAAAACAGGACAAATGTTAGCGTGATTATCGTCTTCGGTTCAAATCCCCCAATTAAAATAATGATAGGTAATAAAATAATAATAGACATTATTAATATCGATTGAACCATGGGTGCTGCTTGTCGCAACGCATCAATTTCAATAAAGTTCGACATAGAAGAAAAAAATGCCCCGACTGACGCAATTGAACTGCCAACTTGCTCAGATATCGATGGATCCCTATTTTCGTAGTCAACAAACAGATAATCTGAGCTCTGTAACATTTTTTTGGGATTTAAAACTGAACGTAAAACAATTTCATTCAGCTCTTCTTTACTGTTTGTCAACCATTCCCAAAACGAAAATTTATTAATGTTTGGATTTAAATTACCTGTTTTTGATTTTTCATTAGACTCGATCTTAATCTGCTGATTAATATCAGCAATCAGTGCTTTTTTTAAGCCATTTTTACTGTCACTCCACCACGCTTTACATGAAGGATAGCCAGTATTACCTTCTCCTGGTGTTAATCCAACATCTCGTTGTTCATCATATGGCCAGCGATGTTGCGGAGTTTGAGCTCTAAACGAATCATAATATCCTGGTGTATTTAAATAGTATGACGATCCTGGCCATGTCACATCACTAATTAAATCATCAGGTAATTTAGACAACTCAGTACTTAATTTGTTAAACGAAGGATTGAAACAAAATGAATAAAATTCATTAGCTTCTTTTTTCAAAATTGGATCTTTTACTGCTAGCTCTGAAATTGTTGTACGAATCTCTCGTAAATCCGTATTACACGGTAATGTCGTAACTACAGATTGCGTGAAGCCTGAAGATAACGAATGAACAAAATACCACCAAATAGGAACATAAATTTGTTGTCCATTAAATAAAATACTATTTTTTTTAAATGATGACGATTCTGGAGATATTTCAGCGTATGAACATTCCATTTTCTGTCGAGTAATTTTTCCGTTATCGATAGCTGCTGAAAATCCGCTGTGCTCATAGTGTAATACACGAATATCAAGAGGGATTGACGGATAACATGCAAAGAAAATGACAACCATGCTAATATAAATGTACGTTTCCAATCTAGTCAGAATAACGTTTGCATGCTTACCTTTTAATTCTCCATCCTCCATAACATTTATCGTGATGCTAAGCATTTTGAATATAAAAGGGACAATAAAAAGACCAGAAGATGATATAATGCTCCATATTCCGTTATTTACCAACCATGCTAGTGACAATGTCACATAATCAAAAAAACTCATTGCAGACATATATCATTACCCCATTTTAATAAATAGCATCACTTCATTAAAACAAATTAAAGCAACACATAACATGCTAATTCTAAAAACTAATCTGTTGTAATATATCTTTTTTTCAGTTGTTACTACTTTTGTCTTTATCATTTTTTTTAGTTTTAATAAAAGAAAACCAGTAAAACAATAAATACACAAACGCATTACAAGAAAAAAAAAGTAATAGCTACTCAAAAATACATTAATAGAAGCAATTTTACGTTCTGTTAATGAAAAAACAGATAATATGCAACAAATTAATCCAAGTAAAAAAATAAGAGAAATTGCAAGTTTAATAATTTTTTTCTTATTCATATTTAACTCGCTATTTATTTGCGTCAAAAGATTCATGATTATCGATATGCAAAATAGCGCCTTGCTGTCTTTGCTGCTTTCGTTCTTGTATGACAGATAAAGTATTGCCTGCAATGGATTTACGCATATCGTACTCTAATTTAATTTGATTCAGCTCCATATCCAGTTCACCTATCTGGTCCAAAATTGTAGACTGTACTGGTTCATTTTTAGCAACATTTGGCTCTTTACGGCCTGCCAACATGATACGTCGCGCCATCATCGCTTCTTCAATAGTCCTAGACAACGCCATTTCACTCGCTAAACGTTTCACTAGTACAACACGCTCATTATCTTCTCTCAATGTTTCAATGACACTTCGAGTGACACTTACAGAGCTACCTTCTAGTGCCTCTAATTCCGCTTTGCTAATAGGCTTTGTACCATTTACTAAATCAACCAACTTTTTATAATAAAATTCGTAGTATTCTTCGGTTTTAGGGCTTAAACCAGTTCCTGGCTTACCTGTATCATTGCCGTTTTGATTTTCACTATCAGTTACCATGGTGCGCTCACCAACCACATCAGTTAGCCACACTTGTGCCTCACTAGGTTTATTCCATGTTTTATAAACCCCCCCTTTATTTTTTGCATCACCAACGGGAGTTGTATCCGTAACGTTTCGATTTATTAATGAGTTATAGCCAGCTAAAGCAACATCACTGGTTATCTTAATCGGATCTTGTCCTTTCCCTCCCCTTTTCACTCCCCCAACCCATGAAATACCGTTTTTCCCTGCATCACTATCAATTTGTTTATCAGCTCGAATAGCATCAACTTTCTTTCCATTTAACATCTCGGCCATATTTTCGGCTTTAGCTACTTGAACCAAACTTGCAGAATCTGTGTAATCAGCCATTTTTCCAGCAAGTTGCTTACAGCTTGTCTTAATGTCTGAATAATCTAATTTTGCTTGTAACACACCATTTGTTAACAAATCGTACAGTTGAGGATTAGCTCGTTGTATAACTAGGGCTGGTAAACTTGCAACTGCGCCTTTGGCGTTGTTAACAACTTCACTCATAATATTGTTAAACCCCTCTGTTACACCATTTAGTTGATTAGAGATTGTTGAGCTAATATCAAAATTACCGCACATCATAGAGTTCCATTTGCCCGTATTCATAATGGATTTGGGTTTATCAAATGTATATGTAGATCCTTTTACCGAACCACCGCCGATACGATAATAAAGACTATCAGATATCCCGCCAGTTGAATTAGCATAACTATAGGAGCTAATTGTCAATAATAATGCTGTTATAGTCATTGTTGTTTTCTTTGCCATGATCATCCCCCAAAATCGATACTGTATAAAAATTTTTGCCCACGTCTCTTACAACATGCATAAGGTCTCCACAAAGCATAAACATAGGCTCCATCAACGCTCGCTGTATCATTAATATTTGGAAAAATACCGCATGACATATTTAATGTTGGAGCCAATTCTTGCCATTTATGATTTTTTGTATTTTCTTTAACAGGAGCTGGTGGCCAAAATCCATCTTTTTTACGCTTAGTGTAATTTTGAACGACATGCAATGAATTACTATTTGTTAATACATCAGCACCTCGTTGAACAACCACCGCTCCTGCCTTGAAGTCGTCATTTTGAGTAACAGCCCCAGCTCTTGGATAAATGTTTCCCCACATATCGGATGAATTACCAATTTCTCTTTTACCTGGTATTAATGCCTCTGGGTATACAGATTCAACAAGTGCTAATCGCCATGCAATAAAATCAAGTTCACTCACAAAATAAGGATAAAATGGCGTTACCCCGTTATTACAATAGTAGCCCATGCCTGATAGCATTTGAGAGAAAACAGCCCCACCAGGGTGGCCGATTGCTTGAACATCTTTAAAACGAATTTTTGTTCGATTATTTGCTTGACGATTATTTGTATCTCCCCCTCCTTGAATATTTGACCCAACTAATGAACTTGCTGATGAGGTAATAGTGTTAATTTCAGTCCACGGATTTTCAAATGGGTGTTCATATGCTGACATAACAACATCGGGGATGTAATGCTTTACTTTTACAGATGTACGAATTTTGCAACCGTAAGAACAAAACAGCCAAAAACAGGTTCCAGCAATTTTATATTCAGTACAACTAGTTGAGAGAGCTGATCGAACTATTTGTTGAGTACTAATAGATGTTGCAAAACTCGGCATAGTAATTATGAGTCCAAGTAAACTACATTTTATTTTTTTTATCATCGTTTATCCTCATTACCCATAAAATCATTAACTGCACGTGCAACATCTGTTATTCCGTAAATCACATTTTTTTCATTAATAACAATCGCAGGATATTTTTTAACACCGAGATAAAATGCTTTTGTAATTGTCTTTTGAGCTTCAATTATTTGAGCTTCATGCGTTTTCCATTCTGGTAAATTTAATTTTTTTTCAACAACTGAATAAGCTTCATCAATATCACTCGATAACTCACCAAAAAATGAATTTAAAAGTACTTCAGTGCTATCTAGATCATATATTTGACAATTATCATGACAATTTTTAACTCGACTTGCTTGCTCATGATTCACAAAAACATCAATACTATAAATATCTGCCCCAATACTTTGAAAACTTACAAATACAATCAGTCCTAATATACGTTTCATGCATCAGCTACCTCTGTTAAAGCCATCAAATTTTTAATCAGCAAAAAGGCATCTATCCAGTCAACAACATTGATACATAGCCGTTTCCCTGTTTCAATATCAGCTAATTGTGGCCAATGAATTTTGTTCAAATTAGGATTGCATGACACCTCAATTAAACAGGCTGATTTTTTGCCTTCGAAAGCGATTAAAGCATATTGCTGATACAATATTCCAAATTCTGTAGGATCATCTGCAGGTATACGGCATAAACGTAATTTAGTCGAAATTATTGCCCCAATTTTTCCTAATAATTCAGAGCAGAATTGTTCAAAACCTTTACTGTGTTCAATATTAATATTTGATTTTTTTAATGAAGTAGCATTAAATAAAAAATTATTATCGTTCATTATAAATCCTCATATTGTCGTGTAATACCTCGAACTTCATCTAATTTTTCAGATACTTTAATGGCAGCATCAAGCTCACTGATATTAAACTCATTCATCAGTTTCATTCTCTCCGCTTTTTCATCTTTCTCTGTCATAGCTAGAGCTAAGAAAAGGCTTGGTGGAACAATTCTGAAAAGGCATTCCACATTTTTTGATAACACAACGCCTTCCGTGTACTGACGAGCAGCTTTACAAGCAGACGTGATCATTGAAATTTGTTCATCTGTTAATGCTTTAAAACGACGTATTTTCTCTGCTTCAGATGATTCTGTTACTAACATTTCCCACCACTCAATCATTGACAATAATTTTGAAGCTGCGTCGGGAAAATCTTCCATGTTTTGGGTGGCTAACCACAACCATACTCCCAGTTTACGCCACATTTTTGACGCTTTTGTTAAGTATGCTGCTGTTAGTGGTTTTACAGTAATAATATGTGACTCATCGGTAATATTAACGATAGCTCTGGCTTGGTGCTGATATTGTTCGCCCATATTGTTGATATGATTAATAAGAGAAATATACGCAATTGATAATTGAGCTTCATAACCCTCCCTTGCAAAAGTTGCCAAATCGACATGAATGACATCAACATCTGGCCATGGTGTGCCTTGTTTATTAAATATTTCACCTTCAAATCCTTGAGTGAACATACTTAATGATTCACCCATTTCATATGCTTTTGCACGCCTAGCTTCAGGTAAATGAGTATCTTTGCTTAAGGTAAACAATGCCTCTTGAACATCACTGGGAACAGCTTGCCGTCTTTCATCATAAGCAACTTGAGCAGCCATAACTATAGCTTGTCTAATCATTGCTCTATCTGAACGACGAAGTAATTCATCTTCCCGTTCTTCCCCTCCCGTGATCATTAGACGTATAGAAATTTCTATTTCACCGAGTACATCTCGTTGTGCATCATCTTCCTCATTTTGTTCTAGTGCTTCATTAACAATGTCATCGCTCAAATTGTTTTCATCAATTTCAAACTGAATATCCTTATTTTGTAAAATTAAATGAGAATCAGCTAAAGGATTAAGCACTACACCACTTCCAGGCTTTAAACTTACTCGATGAACACTGACTCCAAGTCGCTCCATAAAATCAACAAGAAGACCAAAAGAATTACCTGTTTCGACAATAATCGTTCTAGGCCGATACATAGCAACAAGCTGTGCTATTTCGATATTCAGTGTTGCTGATTTACCTGCTCCCGTTGGCCCTAAAATAAGCTTGTGACCATTTTGTGCTTTATCGACCATTGGATCGTAACTCAACGGCTCTCCACCGCGGTTAAAAAATGTCACACCAGAATTACCTGTTCCACTGCTTCTTCCAAGAACAGGTAATAAATTGGCTAAATGCTTGCACCAATTAAATTTAACATACAGTCGTTTTATGTCATTTTGAGGGTTATAATTCATAGGTAACCATCTTAAAAATGACGATGCTGGAGCAACTTCATTAGCTTCAGCTACTGTGACAAGTCCATTATTATTAAGTACTGAACTCAGCCCCTGTATTTTACGTTTCAATCCACCGATACTTGAATCTTTCACATAAAATGCAATAGAGCTGTAATACATTTTTTCTCGTTGCCTGATATACTCCATTGCTTCGTCACAATCCTCCTTGACAGACAATGATTCAGCATTCTCACCGATGGCTTTACCTCGGACAAAATTGATATGGTCTTCTAGCTTATCTTGAGGATGAGTTACAATTGTCAAACTCATCATTGTTGATTCAGGCAATACATCAAAAAGCGCATTTATTCCATCCGCTTTACTTGTCTCGCCTGTAATATGACCAATTTTGGGTGGTGTTTTTAATCGATCCACCATAACAACAGCATGCGGAATATTATCAAAATGCCAGTAACCCTCTTTAATCTCTGGTTCACTGTAGAAAATGCTTTCGGCAAAATCATTAATGATCGGCAGTTCATCAGCCTGTTTTTGATCATCCATTAATTGCTTAATAAAGTCTTTTTTACCTTGTAAAGGTGCGGGATTAAATATTTGAGCTAACCACCTAGAAACCTCATTTTTCCCCAATCTCTTGACAGCAATTCCCGCTCCTTTCAACGCAAGTATCAAATTGTTACAAACAATATCTAGCTTTTCTTGTGCATTTAAATCTTCACGTTCTTTTGGTCCGATATACCGATATACAACTAACCTCGTTTTCCGAATTTTCCCTCTCCAAGGTGTTTTTGTCACTGTATTATCAAAAAAAAGTCCATCACTTTTAGTGATACTATCTAAATGATATTCCATAATATCTAACCATTTTTTTGTAAATTCAGTGCCTTGAGCGTGCGGTCTAGGATATTGTTTTAATAAAGAGATATAATCTTGCAAATTATCTTCATCTTGACAAAAATATTGTATAACCCATGGGTTCGTGTCTCTTTCATCAAAAGAGTCCTCAATACTATTTGTTACAATATCACTTATTGCACGAAGTTTAGATGTTGGTTTTGCTTCAGTGCCGTAAGGTGTAATTTCAAAAACAGCACCTACAGATCGACCATCTTCTAATAAAATTGAATTATGCTCTTCATCAAATTCAATCCAAGGCAAAAAATCAATAATTGATTTTTTTCCATTATTGGCATAAAGAAAGTTTTTTTTATGACTATGAGTCAAATTTCCTTTGCGTTTTGGTCTTTTACTTTCTTGAACTTTTTTTTGTGAAACTTTTTTCTTACCAAATAACTTCATTAGTAATTCTCCACCCTCTCACCTGGCATTGCATATTGCACTTCCGCATAAAATGGAAATACTGTTGAATAACCAGGAACTGGAACTTTTCCGTCACTCAAATGAGGATAGACATACATGACTAAATCTGGATTGGGTAATCGTTGAAAAAGATTATTAATTTCTTGTTCTGCTGTTCGTGTATGCGTTACCACTTCAACATTTTGCGTTAAATTATCAACTTCTCTCCTGAGTTGAAGTCGATTATCAAACAATTGAGAAGCTCCCCCTCCCGATTTTTTATTGTAAATATCACTCATCGTCTCACTACTATGTTGAAACATTTTTTCTTTTGAAGTACTACAACCAGATAATAAAAATAGAGCTGTGCCAAAAGTTAATAAAAATATTGTTATTTTTCGTTTCTGTTTCATTAATCAAGCCCTCCCATTTTTTTAGTATTCATCTCATAATCAACAAGTCTGCCCTCAAATAAATAATCAATTTGCAGCTCCTTGCTAATGTGAATGGCAATTTCTTTACCAGGTGGGACATAAACAGCATCAAAAGTTTGACCATAGCGTTTATTTAACCAGTCGATTGTTTGATTAATTCCACCACTCAGTCCTTTCCCTAAAACGTATTGACCATTATTACCAGTAACGGCATTGGTAACATTTGAGCCATCTGTTACAACAGTAGTATTTTGTTGTGCCATTGCATCTGCAGCAGCAGCTGCTGTACCCAAACCTATTACAGTTGATAAATATTGGCTTGCATTAGATTTGATTTCTCCCGAAACACAGGGAATACCGTATTCGTCAGATAACCACCCAATACTTTCATCTTTGCTATTTTTTGATGAATCGGGGATCGTTATAATTCGCCCATCATCAAAAACAAATGTAATTGATTTAACGTTGCCTCTTACACAAGATAGAACGTAATCACCAGATGCTGTCCCAGAAACAATAGCCCCCTCAATATGTGGTAATTCAATTCCATTTGAGATTAAATTATCTCGACCAATAACAGCTTTAAACGGGTACGGATCAGATACAACACCATCAATGGGAACTCTACCTAGCAATGATGTCATTGAAACAGAGCCTGTTAACGTTGAATTGGCGGGTACCGTATAAAATGGTTGACGATCTTTTTCATTTTTTCGTTCACCAATAGGCTGATTGATACTCTCTTTATGGTCTTTTAGTTTTGAACGAACAGGATCGCTACCAAAGCTAGTCGGAAACTGAAATCCCGTCGTATTTTTACCTTTATTGCTACTAACAATTTGGTCAGCTGGATTAATCCATTGAATTTCATCATCATTAGTCATATCAATTTTACTACTTGTTTGCCCTCTCCCAATTGGAATTGAAACTGGTTTGGAATCAGCTGTTTCACTAGATATAGGGGATCTTGAAGCTAATTGATTAAGCTTATCTGTTAGAATTGAAACTTTTTTTTCTAGCTCAGTAGGCTCATTAGATTTTGAATCATTTGATGGTGGCTCTATCTTATACTGTGGTACTCTTGTCTTTTTCAAATTTTCATTTTCGGATTTTAACTTTTTCAGTTCACTTACTATATCCGCTTGATCCTTTTTTAGAGTCTTAACTAGCGTCACTAACGTCTGAACGGTATCTTTTTCCGTATCACCCGTAATGCCGAGCACAGATAAATCTTCTTCATTTAAATCAGCTATTTCAACTATTTCATCACCTGATGAAAATTCATTTTTTTTATTTTTATTTGCAATTACTACAATAAAAATTCCAACTAATATTACTCCACCTACAATAAGCGGTAACAGCTTATTCCCTTTAATTGTCGCCATATTATTCCTCGCTTAATTCAGGTAAAAATGCATTGATTACTTTACCTTTAGTAACAATATAAAGCATTGTTGTATCCGTCGGATCACCACTAGGACCCAATGTATTGTGTTGAAATGTTGCTGAATAAAAATTACCTTGTAACAGCCTTGCATCTAAATTGACATAACCTTTGCTATGATTAACTAATTTGATTGCGACAACCTCATAGTTTTTTAGACGCCAGACTGATTTGGGTTCTGCAGTAATTGGAAGCTGGGGTACAAGTCTGGTTAATAATGGGGGTAATGACATAGAAATTTGTTTAATACCAGGTACTTTTTCAATTGCACGCAATGGAGCATAATAATTTTGTGCAGCATATCTAGTAAGCAAAACGGGAGTTGGTAATACCTGCTCATCATGCACAGTTGTATAATTTTCTTCTGCTTTTTTTAAATTAGCTTCACTTTCATTATCGGTCGTGATTTTAATTGTTTCTAATTTCTTTTTGGATGGTCCATTTCCCGTCAGATCAACTAAAATAATTTCACCTGTTTCAAGATCTTTTAGCATTAATCGAGTTTCAGTAAATGGCGCATTGCTTTTTAAATATATAACACCTCCTAGACTTTGTACTCGAAGCTTATCTTGTAATGATCCAGGTAATCCGACTGATATATTTCTTTCTAAAATCACCATTCTTTCATCATTTTGATTAATAGTAATTTTAATAGGTGTTCTGTCCCATGTAATTAATTCAACAGCAATAGCATTATTGATTGACGATACAAAAATAAATAATGTTATGATTAGTTGAGAAAGTTTTATAATCATCTTATTATTCATTGTGTTCTCCTGTAGACGAAGTGAGTCTTAACGGTTGACTTGCATAGCAATTAAGCTTTAAACCCCAGGGATTTTCTTCTGGATTTGTATCACTCTTAACAACACTAAGTGGATAACGAACCATTGCTCGTTTAACCGCTTCCCCTTTGTAATATTCATCAATGTATAAATCGAATGTCACAATCCATGCTTTATCTGATAAAATTTTTACTCGAGGCTCAAGTTGATTTGTTTCGTAATTTTTAATTCCTGAATTAATGCCCCTGCCATCTATTTCAGCAATGTTTCGAGCCCGTTCTCTTAGTTCACCACCCTGCCTTCTTTCCTCATATTCATTCAATAACTGTGATTTACATTGAGGTGTCAAAAACGGAGTAAGCGTATTGATGTTACGTTTATAATCAACTTCACCATTCGTTGGCCAATTATGTAGTTGCTGAAAAATATAAAATGCAAATCCATAAATGTTACTTGGATCTATATCTGACCAAAGCCTAGTACTACCTGAACGAGTATCAGGAGGAATATGAATAGTCAAATGTTTAGGCGCTGACCGCCAGCCCCAGGTTATGGCTAAAATAATTACAAGCAATACAATAATCACAAATCTCAGTGATTGGATGTGTTTATCTCGCCCTGTAAGTGCGTGTAAATATTTCATTTGTTTTTTACCTTATTGTTTTTTCGTCTAACGATAAATTCTTGATCATTAAAAATTAGATTATTTCCATTGAATCCTTTTTTAGCAAAAAACAAATCAATAGACCGTGCAAACCAGGTTTCTGGTTTACCTCGCTTTAATTTAGTAATCTTATTTCCACCAAAAAAAAGGGTTGGCAATGGCATGAAAACGATCGCTGAGGGAATTAACACCCAGCGACCAAATAAGATAAATAAGATAATTCCGAACAAACCACCAATAATTGCACCAACCCCTACCATCAACGATATTTCACGGACTGTCATGCCCTTATAGACTACAGGCATACGGTTGAGACGGTCAGGAAGCATATCAATGTCATTCTCTTTCATCTTATTTACCTTTCTATTAATCTTGCAGTGTTTCAGCCGCCAATGTTGCAAGCCAAATACAAGCGACAACTAATACAATACCTATAACAACTAAAGTGCCTAGCTTTGCCCAAGACCCTTTCCCTTCACCGATATTGTTATACTCAACGATGATATTTTTTGCTGCAACAATAAAAACACCGCCAACGATAATCAATCCGCCAAAAACGAAGCCGTCATATATATATGCTTGCATATTTGCTAAAAATCCGCTTTTTTTCCCTTGTGTGGGATCATCTATTTTCGGCATTTTTGCCAACGCATTTTGTCCCCATAAAGCTAAAGACAGTAATATTAGGTTTATAGACATCTTATTATTTTTTACTTGAAATAATTTTTTTGTATTTTTGAACATGAATTTTTTCTCCTTAAACATTTTTATCGAAAATAAATAAAAGATCCCAGTATTAATAAAAACACAACAGCCCGAATAATGATTGACGGCAAATCATCAACTTTGATACTTTCATCACCAAGCCCCTTCAAAAGACATAAAATAATGATAGCAATTAAAAATAGCCCTACAGCAAAACATATCGCACCGAAAAAATTAAATGAGTCATCCATTGTAAATGTTGCACCATCTTTAAAAGCCTTATAAGTTTTTTCGCTGATATCATTCATTTTGATATTCACCTTCAATCACTGGAAAGTTAAGCGATTTACGAGGTTGAGATCTTGTCGGGGATATGTAGCTTTCGATACCGTGCATAACATGATCAATATCATTTTGTATTGCTTTATAATTAAAATGATAACGTTCTGATTGCTCGGTTCCTGAAACAATCTCGCTTTTTAGTAACGATTGCTTAACTTGTTTAAGTTGTTTTAACACTAATGCGAGTTCTTCTTTTTCATTTGCGACACTCAAATTAGAGCTTAACAATAAAGATAAACCAACTATTGAAAGAATTATGTTAGGATGCTTTCGCATATTTTTTCTCCAGTTTTAAACTGGATTTCTACTATAATGATTAATATGCGAAAAGCATCAATTAAATCTTTTTTGATTTTTTAAAAAAAATTGGCTTACAAATATTTCTTAAATGAACCAAATGTAATACTAATACTGAGACCAAATAAAAAGGCCATGGGAATGAAAACGGCATTTGGATGGATTGTAAAAGGAACTGATAAATAGATAAGCCATGATAAAATTAACAAAGGCTTTATCCATGCTTTAGAATGATAATATAGAAAACTTGATTCACGACCTGCTCCAAATCGCCGAATGTCTCGCCGTACCAGACCGTCTACACAACCAACAATAGCAGCAAGAATAAAAATCGGTATTGAAAGAGTCAAAATAACTAAGCGAACCAAAAAAACCAATATAATATTAATAATGGCTTTTACATAAACGCCAACCGAATTAATATATTTATAAACAGTCGAACTTTCATCGTTCACAGTTCCATCTACTATTTCAATCAATCCCGTTTTAACAGCAATGAATTGATATGTATTGGTAATAATATTTTCAGCAAAAACTACAGGCTCAGACAAAATAAAGCTATTGACAAAGTCTTGTTCAAGATAACTAAACTCAACATTGAGCATTTCTTCGCTATGACTATCACCGAGTTCAGTCCAAAAAAACGTTATGCCAATACATTCAATAACAATGCTTATAAGAAGTGAAAAAAAAAGTGTAGAAACTATAGATGAAATAAATCCCTTTTTTTTGGGCTTATTTGAATTTGAATCAGATTCAACATTGGCCATTATTCATCTTTCTCCTCTTGTAAAGTATGTAAAAAAGCTTTTTCATCATCATCAATGTCCAATGCTAGATGAACTGGTAATTCATTTTCCTCAGGACAATCTGAATCATTATCTATTTCAGGCTTTTCCCATACTGAATTTGAATTTACCCACCATTGTTCACCTGTTGAATAACTTTTTGCCATCTCTTTAGAAAGTGTATTAATGGAATCAGGCATCATAATATCTTGCTCTTGCGACGGAAGAGGCATGCGAACTTTATATAAAACACCACCGTTAGTCAGGACAAATGCTTGTCCTCTTGGTAACTGTATTAGTTCCGATGGCTCAAGTAATGGCATTGATTCAGTACTAATTCTGTCCTGTGTACTCGATGTGAAATCCGTTTTTGTATCAGGACTCGGTGTATCGCTTGCACCTGATACCACCGTATTTTTGTAGATATCAACTTTAGGAAGTTGTGATGTAATAAGTTCTGCTGTTTTGGTTTCACGAACACGTAACATAATTATATTATTGAAATTACCTTGCACTTGCCCTGCTTTTGCGGCACTCCCCACTTTGACTTCGATATCTGAAATCGTTTGTGTGTATGCAGTAACATTTATTCCTGCCCCTCTAGCCTTATTTACAAGAGGAATAAACTCATCACCCATGATTTCATTCACTTCATCAGTATGTAAACACACATTGATTTTAGATCTATTTTCTCCTGGTAATCCGTCGTCAACACCATATTTATAGATATACCCAGCTATTGATACAAGATCTGCTAGCATTGAGTTTCCAACGGCAGCACCAACTACAGCATCAGACAAAGCATCAAGCCCAATATAAACAATACCCTTTTTTCGAATGACTTGTTCCCAATCGAAAATTGGTCGTTCATCATTGATATCCAAGTAGTCTGGAGCTAATAATTGTGCTGTTTTTCCTGTTGTTAACTTCTCTAAAAATGGCATTAGTGAGGCAACAATTTTATCAAAATACGTTTTATCGTATTGAATAGCTGAACGTAAACCTTCCAGAACATCATCACGTATTTTTTTAGCAGCAATATAATCATAAAGAGCAACGACAAGCTTGTCTCTTCCCCTCATTGCTAATGAAACATTCTTGTCATTAACTTTTGTTGCCATTTCACTAATAGTGATCCAAGCTTTTGGATCGTGTTTATCAAAATAGTGCTGAGCATATTCTAAAAATAAGGTATCCATATTGTTTGTATAACGATTGATTTGAATGTAATCTGGACGACGACCCAGTTCAATTAACGCCTTAGTAACGATATTAACAAATCGCCATGCAAACTCTTTAAATGCTGCGGAATTGCCTTCTCCCGCCAGTGGAGCTGAAACACGCTGCGCAACTTCAGTAATTCGACTAAAACGACCGATAGCATTATATCTAGCTGAAATTTCAGGGTAACCCAAATGAAATATGTAAAATTCGTCTTGTCTACCATTCCGTTTAGCTTCTGCATACATTCTTTTTAATAAGTCGGCATCCCCTTTAGGATCAATGACAATAACAGGATCACCTCTAGCTATATCCTGTGTAACAAGAACTTCTAACAATCTTGTTTTTCCAACACCTGTTGTTCCCAATACTAACGTATGACCGCCCCTATCCACAAATGGCATCATAATATCGACCTCATTAATTTCGACACCGTGTAAGAATGGGTTTCCGCCTACTGGTGGTAATGGTTTTACTGGATTAAACCAACGATTTGAACTAGTACACTTTGCTATAAGGCTTCTTTCATGTTTTTGTTCCCAGTGTCTCGCAGCCCGATATATAGCTGATGGTTGAACAAAACGCTTATATTCTTCTCTACGACACAAAATAATTCGTTGTAAATGTTTTTGCTCCCATTTAAACCCTCTTCCTAGAAAAAGAAATTTTTGGCTAACAGGAATTTGTTCGCTTGTCAGTGAATAGAATGGTAAACGTTTTATATTCCGTTTATAACGAATAATGGTAATACCTTGTTTGGCTCTGTAAATGCCAAACAATAAAAAAGCACCTGCAACACCAATATTAACAGAAGTTGACAACGCTACAGCCCACGGAGCAACAAGACAAATAAATGCACAACTTATTGATGTTACAGCACTATACAGCTCAGAAGCGGGTCTAAATATGGCCTCAATATTGTGCTCATTACTCATGATGTTATTCCCATAATCATTGTTCAATACTTTTCGCAGTAACTAGAGCGGGATATGATGTTATTTGAAACTTCTCTGCGAGTTCATCGCCAGACATGGCATATATAGGAATATTAGTAAGAGATTTTAATGTTTTAATCTGATTGACATTGTCTATGTTTACAGCAACGGCAACAATACCATTTATTGTCTCTAAATCATTATTTCGAGCTTTCAACCATTCAATAGAAAGTTCATCAGCGCCTATGATGATAAAAGGTTGCAATGTCGGATAATCAATTGAATATGATTCAAAAATACCTGGAGAAAGTTTTTCACTATGCACTGGTAAATAGGTTCCCTCATCAATTTTCATGTTTTCAGGGGCTAAAAATTGCTGTTGTTGCTCACTATATTCATCTTGAGGATCTAACATTTCATAATACACTCCCATCGAATTCCCGCCGTAATCACTGACAACATTCAAATCAGCTATTGCAGAATGAGCTGTTATAGAGATAATAAAAATTAATGCTCTTTTGTTTATAATCATTACAAATCACCCAATTCAATTTGTCTCCATTTGCCACCCTGATTTTGTACTAAAATTGGCAAGGTATTTTTTCCGATTTGTTCCCATTCACCACTATTGTGATTTAATGTGATTTTGCCACTTTTTACTTTATCAATTGGAAGATGATTTAGACTAGCCCACCTTTGGACAGCTAGATCATCATGTTTGGTATTCAGCAAATAAATATCCATTTCTTTATGTGTTTTTAATGCTTTACCTAATAATGTTTCACTTCTTACATTATCATTAATATCAATAAATAAAATCATTCTGTCCCCCTCATAATTTAGAGGTGCTACAAAATTAGGATTATCATCCAACTCAACAGGTAATACGTTTGTATAAAGTTGTTTAAACATACGATTATAAATCCGTTGAAATTCAAGTTCTTTAGTCGTACGTTCAAATTCTTTTTTTGCAAGAAGTGTTGCGTAATGTTCTCGTTCTTCTTGAGTTTCAGATTCAACCCCAAGGGTAGTTAGAGGATCGAGATTTGGAGACCAATAACGCCGTCCTCCTTCATTAATAAGTTTTTCATATTTTTGCCATTCTGTAACTGTCAATCCCCAATAAGATGCTTTCTCTTTAATTCTTTCTTCTTGTGTATTCCGAGATTCTTCATCAGATTTTTCAACCGATTTTGTGGAATCAAGATCCTTTGAAACTAGTTGAGAATTAGCTAATAAATCCCAAGACATAAAACTTAATAGCAATAACAAACATATTTGTTTTTTTAGTATCATATTTACTCCTTATCTATTGTTAGAGTATAAGTTTGTTGCTTACTATTTATTAATTTCACAGAGTTTTTATCAATTTTTGCAACTTTCCAAAAATCATCTATAAACTCACCTTCATTTACAAATTTCAACGCAGATAGTGATGTCGCATTTTTAGGTAGGAATACAGCAACTAATTCACCAGCTCTAAATTCAATGCTAGATAATTGATATTTAAAATTTATTGCCGTTGCAGTTTTAGCCTTTATAATATTACTTCTTGTTGTATTGGTTGACTTGCTATTGTTATTTGATAGCATTACTGTAATTTTTTGTATAATCTGATCTTTAAATTGTTGGAAAGATGCCACAACGCCATCTAATGATTCTTGTTGCATTTTTTGAACATTCTTAACTGCTTCTAACTCAACTTCAATATTTGCTATAGCTGTTTCAAAATTATCTAATTTACTATCGAGATTTTTATCATTTAGAATTAGTTGTAATGACGTTATGTCCTGTTGACTTCGTGCAGAGCGTGTATTTAAATTATCATAATCAACATTGATTTTTTTCTGTTCCAACTGAATTTCATCTAATTTTTTTTCCAATGTGTTAATACTATTTATACTTACATTATTCGTGTTTATTTTATCTTCCAGTTCTTTATAGTTATTAGATGCTTGATTCATGTTAAGGAGAGATAAATGCAATGCTATTGCTACTAATATAAACAAGATTACAAATACACCACATATTAAAACGACCATTTTTTTAGTTATTGCAATGGGTTGGTTTATATTTAATTTATTTATTAGCGTATCCTTCATTTTTTGCCTCCTTTTGTTTCAACATTTTTTAGTTCTTTTGTTTCTATCATTTGAGGAGGTGCTTGATAAGTTTCAAATTGAGGTTCCTGTTTAACTGAGGAAATAGGTTGTTGTTTTCGAGAATATCCTTTTTTTAGATGAAAACAGATTTCTCGTTCAACGTCATTAACATCTAAATTCCAAGCAGGGCCAGCCATAACATGTAGTGCATCATTTAATAAAATTGGCCCCATTTTATATTGAACTTTAGGTAAAGTGCTTTCATAAAGAACATTGATATCTGAGTTAGTGCAAAGAGAATAACCTGATTGTTTTAAAGCATATTCCATTCCATCTTTAACTGTTAAATTTAAATTTTTAGGTAGTGAAATATTAATAATTTGATCTAAAACATATTTATGAATTGGATCATCTAGTTCAACAATGGTATATCGATCTGTCTGCAAAACTGGTGTAGGTTTAGATTCTATTTTAGACTTAGAACTAATAGTTTTAGAGTTATTTGTACATGCTGTTAATACAAATATTGGAAGCAATGCTAACATAGAGATAGCGATTTTCATTGTATTTACCTTTAGATTAATATAGAAAGTAAAAAGGTAAAATGCAATGATGACTGAGTAAACAAATAAATCAATGCTGAGTACAACAAAAAACCCATTTATCAAAATTATCAAAATGGGCTTTTGTTTCCAAGTATATATGTAATTAATATAATTAGAGTTAAAGACAACTCAATAAAAAGTGATAAAATGCACTCTCCCCTCAAAAATCATGCAATTTCATACACATTCTCGATTCGCTATTTAGTTAGCTGAGATGAACCGAATAAACAAGCCTGCTTTAAACAGTCTTATCAGGCACGCGTTAACGCACTAAGGGCTACTGATTTTTTACCATTCAGTTTGGTGTTGTTATTAGTCGTTATAGAACAAACAAGGTAAATACCACTGTTTTTCTTGCTACAATTTACAATGGTATTTACCCTGAGTTCGGACAAAGACAGGAAAGACAGGAACAAGAACCACCTTGCTCCTTGTTGTATATTATTTCAAAATTGATGTGAATTGAATCAGCTCTGATACACATACAGCTCTATCCAACCGTATGTATAGTTGTAACTTACACAGAGTTGTTACAAGCAGCCATAAATTATGGACTTGGGACATTTCAGATTAATAAGGGTTAAAAATTAATCCAAAATAAATTAGTGATTTTATGACCGCAAAACCACAAAAGCGGAGTGAAGTTTGATTCTGTCATAATTCGTTTAATTTTACAATATAGAATCTAATTAAGTATGTTTTTATTCTAGTAATAATCACTATATTCACACTGTCTTCTCAAAAACAGGATTACCTTTCTTGTCCCCAAAACAAGTAAATTTGCATCCATCTTTGTAACGAGAGCAACCAAACCAAATATATTTACCTTTTTGGTTTTTACCTTCTCTTTTAATAAGTGCACCACTTTGACATTCAGGGCAATCGTATGATTTTGTTTTTGAGACTTTTGGGGATGTGATATTCTTAGGTAACTCGGCTCCTTTATACGTTTGAATTAGTTGATTAATAAAAATATACTGTTTACGCATAAACTCGCTTTGTTGCTGTTGACCTGTTGCAATATTTTCTAATTCTTGCTCCCACAGGGCTGTCATACCTGGATCTTTTAATACATCAGGTAGGCTATCTATCAGTGCATATGCAATATTTGTGGCCAGAATAATTTTCTTTTTTCGTTCAATGTAATTACGTTTTTCTAATGTTTCTACAATTCCTGCTCTTGTTGCTTCTGTACCAATCCCTGAAGTTTCTTTTAACATTTTTTTTAATTGAGGGTTTTCTACATATTTGGCAATTTGTTTCATTGCATCAAGCAGACTACCGTCATCGAAATGTGTCGGTGGCTTAGTTTGTAACGATCTAAAGTCAACTTTAGAAATAGTACAAATATCATTGTTAGATAAAAGTGGAAGTTTTTGTTTATCATCAACATCTTCAGCATTTTCAATGTTGTCTCTTGTAAATAATACTTTCCATCCCAGCTCAACTAACACTGTACCTTTTGCTTGAAATTTCTGTTCAGCACTAATTAAATTAACTACTGTTTTATCTACTTCATTATGCACCATAAAATTAGCTAAATAGTTTCGTCGAATCAAATCATAGACTTTTAATTCATCTGCACTAAGTTGTGACAATTCTATAGTCTTTGATGTCGGGATGATGCCATGGTGTGCGGTTACTTTTTTATCATTCCAAAGTCGAGATTTATAAGCTAAATTAATCTGTGGCATAAATTTTGCCATTTCAGGATCATTTTTCATAATAACAGAAATTATGGTTTCGGCTTCATCAAACATTGATTCAGGCAAATATCCGCAATCAGTTCTTGGGTAAGTTGTAATTTTATGTGTTTCATAAAGTGATTGAGCAATATTAAGTACTTGAGGCATAGACATACCGTACTTTTTAGAGCACGCTTTCTGCAAGTCACTTAAACTAAATGCTAAAGGAGGAGAGAATTTAACCCGTTCAGTGTTAACATCAATAACTTTTGCTTCTCTTGAATGCTGTAGCTTTTGTGCTATTTGTCTTGCAAAAGATTCATTAAGACATCGTCCCGCTTCGTCTATATTTTCTTCTGGAATCCAAGTGGCATTAAATGTCTGGGATGTCTTAGATAACTGAATATTTACAGAAAAATAAGGTTTGGGTATGAAATTTTTAATTTCTCTATCTCTATCGACAATTAGCTTTAGGACGGGTGTCTGAACACGACCCACAGATAAAACGCCGTAACCCAAATCTCTACCTAGTAAAGTAAATAGTCTTGTACTATTGAAACCGACCAACCAATCAGCTTTTGCTCGAGCTTGGGCTGCTAAATATAACGGATAAGTTTCACTAGCTGCCTTAAGACTAGCAAGGGCTTTTTTTATTGATGTATCATCAAGTGCTGAAAACCATAATCTTTTAGTTTCACCTTTCCAGTTAAAACGCTCTAACAGAGACCACGCAATAGCTTCACCTTCTCGGTCGGGGTCTGTTGCGATAATAATGACGTTAGCTTTTTTTACTAACCCTTGAACCACTTTGAATTGTTTTGACGTTTTTTGAGCAACATTATAAACCCACTTTTCAGGTAAAATAGGCAAATCGTCTATGCTCCACTTCTTAAATTTTTCGTCATAAACATGTGGTTCTGCTAGTTCCAGCAAATGACCGACACACCATGTAATACATATTTTTCCATCGGAGCTACGATAAAAACCGTTATCATTAACTGTAGCTCCAATATGTTTCTGGATATCTTTAGCTTGACTAGGTTTTTCACAAATAAATAATTTCATTAACATTCATTCTCTTATTGTTTTTGATAACTGAATATTAATTAATTGAAATAAATATGGGATAGTTAAATCAATATTGCTAAATGGAATATTGATTTAATAATAAAAAACATATACAGCATAATTATAATTAAAGTTCAATAAACAATTATTGGAGTAAATAATGATAGATATGGCTATTCCCGTTAATCATTCATTTTTAGATTATAAAAACCACGAAACGCTAATATTTAACATGTCAAACGGCAAATTCAATTTTTGTATTGGACTTTTTAATATTATCTATTTTGCACAACTAGCAATGCAACTCGGATATATTCCTAAAGACGATAAATGGACTAATACGTTAAATGAATATTATAAAAATGATGACTGTTACAATGCTCATAAAAAAATTTGTATGAAAAACCCTGCTATTATTACAAACTGCATTTGTGACAATTGCGATAATCCTATTTTATTTAAAGTTAAAGATACCAAACATGAGTTTCAAATCGGGCTTTTTACTATTCTTAATTGCTTAAAAATCGCAGAGCAAAACAACTATATACCTCAAATAAACGTCCAATTTTGGATATTAGTAGAAAATCGCTACCACTTATCCAATAAATTTTAAATTAGTAAATTTTGCAACAAACATCACCTATATTAAATTTATCTTATAAGTATAGGTGATATCAATTCATTTGCCTGTTCTATACAATAATCACTAAAAGAATTTTTATGCCATTTATCCAGATTTATCAAATTACTAAAATGAACATGATTCATTTCGATAGTTTTTCGGTAAATTTCTTGTGGTTCACGAAATTCACTATTTGAAACTCGATAAGTAATGACTAAATCGATAGACTCTTTTTTATTATTAGCACTAAGCGGAATATGATTTGTAAAATAGAAATTTAATTCTGTAAAAATTTTACTAGAAAAAATGAAATATCCTTCTTCCATTTTTATAAATTTATTAGTCTTTTCTAGAATTGTGTCCTTTAATGTACTGTCAATTATTTTTTTACCGAATAAAGAATGGTTTTTAGCCATATAAGCAAATATCCAAGGGATATTAAGAATTGTAGCTCCGCAATAAAGATACCCTTCAAAGTTAATATAATTTTGTAACATATTAGTAAGTAAATTCTTGCCTATGTGAAAACCAATATCTTTTTGGATAAGATAAATAATTCGATCTAAATGTTGGCCCAAGATTGTTAATATTTTTCTGGATGTTTCATCTAGCTTTGATTTTCTATCAGAAGATTTATAGCGTTTGTTAGCGTTATGGGCTGCAAATGGACATTGTTTATAATTATCTGGATTAAAATAACCTAATTGTACAATGTTATTATTAGCTCCACTAACTGGTTTGTGATAATGCTTTCCATAAGGTTTCAATAATTTATCTGAGCTGTGATATAGATTTATAATTTGTATAGGATTATCACAAGCAGGACAAATAGCAAAATAGCAAGCTTCACCTTTGTCATTTTGTTGAACGAAAGGAAATTTACTTTGTGTATCTTTTTCATATTGATTCCGTTCAATGACATGAAATATTGTACTATTAGGCAAAACTTTATATAAGTGCATATTATCTTCTACCTTTCTACATACTTATAATTTATTATTATTAATTTTTTTAAATTATTCAATATATCATTTTATTTTCTGATTTATTCAGTTATAAATATGAATAAAATTTCAAACCAAAATACGAAAAATTTTCGTATTTTTAAATTAGAGAATGACGATATGAACGGATATGAATTAAAAATTTGGAGGAGAGGTTTCGGTTGGTGTCAAGAGATTGCAGCAGAACAATTAAACGTGACAACAAGAACATATCAAAATTACGAAAAATCAGAGTCAGTTCCCCACATAGTCATATTAGCAACTCAAGCATTATCATTAAAAATGAGATACAACGAAATGCAAAATAAACCTAAAAAAGAAATATTAAGAATTTTAAAAATAACCCTCGAAAAATAGATAGCCTAACTACTTTTAGCTAGATTATCTATTTAATATTTATAAAGTAAACTCTAGAATGGGATATCGTCATCAAAGTCCATTGGTGGCTCCTCAGGCATAGCTGTAGCTTGTTCTGTAGTTGGTGCATTTTGCGTTGTTGATTGTGGCACTGGTGCAGATGAAGAGTTGTTAGCACTTTGTCCCCAATTTTGTGAACCATCCCGTGAACCTAGCATTTGTAAAGTACCGCCAATTGGGTTGACTACAACTTCAGTTGTGTAACGATCTTGTCCTGACTGATCTTGCCATTTTCGAGTTTGTAATTGCCCTTCAATATAAATTTGGGAACCTTTTTTTAAGTATTCGCCAGCAATTTCAGCTAATTTACCAAATACAACAATACGATGCCATTCAGTGCGATCACGGGTTTCATTCGTTTGTTTATCCTTCCATGTTTCTGATGTTGCAACACTAAAATTAGCAACAGCATTACCATTCGGCATATAACGAACCTCAGGATCTTGCCCCAGATTGCCAACTAAAATTACCTTGTTTATTCCTCTTGCCATTCTTTTGCTCCTATATTATTACACATATTAGCTTACTGTAACCCCCCGTTACAGTAAACAGTAGTTTGACTACTTAGCTAGCTGTTACCCCCCGTAACAGTAAATTAACTACTAACTAATTTTAAGCATAGTCAAACATTTGAAACCAAGCCTCAGTCAATTAAATATAATTTATCGACTCATATTATTTAGTTGGTATGTTAAGCTCATCAAACTTGGGCAACATTTCATTAATTAAGTGTCTGATTCGAATACATACTCGCATTTGAAAATTTAACGTTAAGCGATCAATTTCTAGTTGTCGGATAAAATTTTTATCCTCATGACTCAAATTGTTTTGTTCCAATGCATCTAATATCAATCGTTTTCCCTCAATCTCAGTACGACTAGTTTTACCGTTCACAATAACTATTTTCTTATACTTCCAACTTAAATATACTGAACCATTTGATAAGCGTCTTTTTTTCAAATAAAAAGGTAAATACTTAATGGGTAATTTATCTCTTGTGTCATTGATGAGTCTTTCTGCAATGTTTTCTAATCTAAAAATGTACGATTCAATTTCTTGTAAAATAGCTTCATATTCCCCCTTACCTTTAAAAGGCTTTAAAAGGCCTTTTAGGGATAGATGTTGTATTGCAAATTGATAATCTGCTGAAGAGAGTGTATTTGCATATTCATCTTTATAAAACTCATTCATTAGCTCACCTTATTATGTTAATTAGTTATTGATACTGTTCGGTCTCGCATTTTATCTGCATTTAGTATTTCTTCTGGTACAATCCCTAATTGCTCAATAGCTTTAGTTGCTAACGGGGTATTATCGACAAAATCTTTTCGTGTTACACCAGTGCGTTTATATTTAGTAATATAAGTAATTAACGAACGTAATTCATGAGCAATCATATTCTGCCTATCTGATGCATCACTATTTTTGATTAATGAAATATGTTTAGCTAGCTGAACTTTTCGGACAAATAAATCAAATTTACACAGTAAAAATACTAATTGATAACCACTTGGCACATTAATAAATAGGTTCAGATCAACGGGTTTAACTGATGTCGCATCACTTATTTTAAAACCTGGCGGGACTGATTTAAGTATTTCATCAATACGATAATTCTCAACATCTAATAATTTTTCAATTTTAGTAATATGCTCATAGAATTTAGTCAATCTGATATCTGCGTAGGGATCATCAAGACGTGTTGCTATTTCAATGACTTTTAAATAAGCAATAGCCCTTGTCATACTTTGAATTTGATGCTTATCATCAGTTTTTTTTCTGCCATACCAGATTTGAATTGCTGGAACAGTATGAAGCTCTATTTTAATATCACTTCGTAAAACACCGACTTGATTGTTTTCAGTTTCCATCGGAATACTCCTATTTAAATAAAATTTAAAATTAACAGTAATTGGACTACTCAGCTAGCTGTAACCCCCCGTTACAGTAAACAGTAGTTTGACTACTTAGCTAGCTGTAACCCCCCGTTACAGTAATTGGACTACTCAGCTAGCTGTTACCCCCCGTAACAGTAATTAGACTACTCAGCTAGCTGTTGCCCCCCGTAACAGTAATTAGACTACTCAGCTAGCTGTTGCCCCCCGTAACAGTAATTAGACTACTCAGCTAGCTGTAACCCCCCGTTACAGTAATTGGACTACTCAGCTAGCTGTAACCCCCCGTTACAGTAATTAGACTACTCAGCTAGCTGTAACCCCCCGTAACAGTAATTAGACTACTCAGCTAGCTGTAACCCCCCGTTACAGTAAACAGTAGTTTGACTACTTAGCTAGCTGTAACCCCCCGTTACAGTAATTGGACTACTCAGCTAGCTGTTACCCCCCGTAACAATAATTGGACTACTCAGCTAGCTGTAACCCCCCGTTACAGTAATTGGACTACTCAGCTAGCTGTTACCCCCCGTTACAGTAATTGGACTACTCAGCTAGCTGTAACCCCCCGTTACAGTAATTAGACTACTTAGCTAGCTGTAACCCCCCGTTACATTAAGGATTAACCTCACATAACATGTTTTTTAATGGATTCAAGAGTTGTTCTATTTCTTCTTTGCTAATCATCTTCTTCTCAACAGGTAAGACTCTTGAAATTTCCTGTTTGCTAGGATCCTCATCTGCTGTGGTTCCCTGATTACGCGTTGAAATGAGGTTATATTCACCCCGAGCGGCTTTTTGTATATTTGTTACAAGATAAGCAGTCATATTTTTAATTTTAGTAATATCTTTCATCGAGATAGTTTTTAATACATTATTGGCAATTTGTATGTCTAAACTATTTTTATTTATCGCACTGATAACATCATTCAATCCTTGAATACCAAGATTAGCTTTAATGTTACCTGGAACATTTAAATCTAAAAAAACATTACTATTAGTAGTACTACTATATAAACTACTACTAGTAGTACTACTAGGTGAATCATAACATAATGATTTTTTAGGTAGTTTCTTTTTGGAACTTAGTGAGTTTAGGCTTAGTTCACTTTTGGAACTTAGTTGTTTTTCACTTAGTTCCTTTTGGGAACTTGGCGTTTTTTCACTTAGTTTCTTCTGGGAACTTAATAAGTTTTGTAAGTGAGTGAGTAACGATGATGCAATATTATTAAACTTGTAATTTATATTGCTTTCATTTTTTGAATCGTTAATGTGCAAAAAAATGTTTTTGTCAGATTGAGTGCTTTTATTGATATATTCGTTGATTAGATTGTATGCAAGTATCGCTAATGATTTTGTAATGCTACTTTTATTTAACAATGATGTTAAAATGTGTATAACACTGTCATCAATAATCTTTTCAAGAGGCAGTGCTGTATTATGAAGAATATAAATATTACCCATAATTTGACCATTACTACTTCTAATCATTCTAAATGACAACCAGCCCGATAAAACTAATCTAGAAAGTATTTCTCGTACAGTTTTTCTAGACAATGTACCGCCTAGGTTCCCCCACAGCTTTTGTAAATTATCGTAAGTTGGAAAGTAGTTATTGTGCCTGTATTTTTGTAATTCAATATACAACCGTTGCCAAGCATATTTATCTAATGATGTAATTGAATCATCTTCTAATAATGCGCGAGGCATTGAGTCATATTGATGACCTGCAAAAAACATGGCAATCTTTTCATCAGAAGAAATGCTATTTGTTTTCTGCTCAACTAATGTATTACGTAATACGCTAATTTGATTTTCAAAATCTACCATAATATTTACAAACTATTTGAATTAATTAATGGCTCTAGCTCTTTAATTACCGATGTTAATGTCAAAGGCTCAGTATTATCATCGCTCATCATCGAAACATGTTGAGTAATATCCATATAAACTAACAAGCGATTTAGATCATCATTTATTACAATATCTGGATTTTCATTTTTTTTAAGCTGCCATTGTTCCCAAATAACTATTTTTTCGGCTTCATCAGGTTTCCTAAAACGCCCCTTTGATACAGTTAAATCCTTTAGTTTTCTGGAACAACTAATATCAGATGTTGATAACCCAAAATATTTATTTAAAATTTCTATAGATGCGCCTAGTGAATGTGCTTTGTCAATAATATGGCTTCTTTCTTCAAATTCTTTTGCTCTTGCAAGTACAACATCAAATAATTTTGTATCTATAGTAACTTGAATCAATAGCACAGGTGAGTTTGCAATATAAGTAACTTGTGAATAACTCAATTCTTTCATTTGTTTTAAGTGTTCAATTGTAAATCCCATTTCAATTAATGAGTGAATCTTTCCTTCATTAATAAAATTATGAACCATGTTCAATATCGCCAAATTTATATTATTACTGACACTTACCATGATATGCCCTATATTTCCTATATTTAATGTTGTTGATTTAAAAACTCGTTATAAACTCGGAACAATCGAATAATTCGTAAAAATTTAATCACTAAAAAATCATTGAATTCAGTAATTAAATAATGCATACTAATTAGTTCTTCTGTCTGTTTTGTAAGTAATGATAATAATAGTTTATATGCGGTGCGTTTTTTGCTATCTACTTCATCTTCTGTAGAGAGGGGATTAAATGCAATAATGGGTAATTTTGATTTATCTTTATCGTCAATTGAAAATGCAAAAGATTGGTTATTGATGCCTAGCTCATCAAAAATATCAAGTACATGCCCTGCAATATCTCGAAAAACATATTCATAATTAGTAGCTTCTTCAGGCAGTTTCCAAATATCTAGGATAGGTGTTCTTTCCGTTTTCCCGTATGTATTTAAATTAGCACTGAGACTATAAGCATGTGGATTAATTTTAGTTAAATCAGTACTTTTAATTATGTCTTCCATTACTAATTCAACATCAGCTCCGTCATGTACAGTAATATCACCAGAGGGTAAAACAGTATAAGCAGTTTCCGATTCAGGTTCATCATCGGATATGATTGTTGGATTTGTCCTTTTTAATGAAATTGGGTCAACTTTAGTTGATTGTTGGCTACTAACATTAGTTTCTGATGAAATATCCTGTTGCAATTGATCTTTTAATGTTGGAACAACTTCCAATCCACCTTGTCCAGCATTTTTGCTAACATCAATTGGTGACAAGTTTTTCTTTATCCCTTTATGGTTTTTTTCCTCTAATTCAAATTCAAAAAGCTGATAGCTAATTCCCAACAATTTCGCAAAATAACCAAACATCTCGTCTTGTAAACGTTCATAACTAAATAATTCTGGCTCATAATCAAATTCACTTAATACTAAATTAAAACCTTCAACAAAAGCATTGTCGTCATCATATTTTTCTGAACGTTTATATAAATCCCAACATATACTTCTTAACATTAGAATTTTTTCAATTTGATTTCGACTCAATCCTAATTTCAGAATCTCTGGGATATAAGGATATAAATAATCAACTGTATTTAGCATCTTGTTGATCAATGCATGTGAAATAGGATATCCATGATTTTTTAAACACTCACTCAACTCTCGTGAAGATAGTGGTTTACCTACTTCTTCTTCATACAAAACTTTACTCTTTGAAACACCCAATGCTTTTTCTATGAATGTATAATCACTACGAAGGCCATTTTCAGTTAAATGTCCAACAATGGATTTCAGCTCTCCGCCCCAAGGCCTGAAAATACAATTAATTGTATAAAAGCGTTTATCGCCAGTTTCTTCATACAACTCTTTCAAAATTTGTAATCGTGTATTTCCCCCATCAGAAATTACATACCCTTCCTCTCCTGGCATTTTTGTAATGGCAGGAGCATGATCAAGTCCTTTTTTTCGAATAGATTCTTTAATATCTTCATATGATTCATTTTTTTTCAATCGTGGTAATACCTGACTAGGTCTTAATTCGTCAAGACTGACCCGCATAGGCATTTCATTCAATGTAATTTTAGTGGTTGCCCTATCACCGTCTGGGAAACCTGTAGATATACGTTCACGCATAACATCAACAGATGATTTTTGTTCTACCATAATATTAATATTTTCCTTAAACTAAATTTTGATAATGCATGTATGGCCCATCAAATTTGACTGCTACTTTACCAGTCGCTGCATTACGAGCTTTGGCCACTATTAATTCACCAGTCCCTTTAGCTTCACTGTTTTCGTTATAGACTTCATCTCGATACAGTAATATTACTGTTGTCGCATCTTGCTCTAAACTGCCAGATTCTTTCAAATCAGACAAAAGAGGATGTTTATCAGAACGAGATTCAACTGAGCGGTTTAGTTGTGAAAGCAGAACTAAAGGAATATTGAAATCTTTACAATGAATTTTTAGCTGTCTACTAATATTGCCCACTTCAACAGCACGATTTTCATTGTTTTTTTCACCTGATGACATTAACTGTACATAATCAACTGCAACAAATATTGGTTGGCCATATAAACGTGTATAGCGCTGAACTTTACGTCTAAAAATAGCTGGAGTTAAATACGCATTATCATCAATAATAAGAAATTTTTTTAATTTCAATAAAATTGCAATCGCTGCAGAAATTTTTCCGTAATCACTATCGTCAAGATTTTTATTTTTTATATCGATAAATGGTACATGGGATAATGTAGCTAATAATCGCAACATCAACGATTGCGCATCCATTTCTAAACTAAAAACAAAAACAGGTTGTATAGGTAAATTAGGATTATCATTAAGCGCTATTATTTGATTGTAAATCAATGAAATAAGAAATGCTGTTTTCCCCATTGAAGGTCTTGCGGCAATAATTGTAATTTCCTTGGGTTCCAACCCACCTATTTTAGAATCCAAATTTTTAAAACCTGTTGGAATAAATGGAGAGTGCTCCGTTTCCAAAAATGTCATAATATTATTCAACATTGCTGGTATAAGTTGCTCATCTTGATTATCTACAGCATGTCCCAACTGAAAAAGTTCGGATTCCGTTTGTGCTATAATCTGATTACTGCTGTCTGAATTACTAAATGACGCTTTTGTGAGCTTTTTTATCAATGTTTTTGCAATATTATTTGCACTACGAGCTTTTGTATAATTGCGTAAAATTGATGCGTAGTGTTTAAAATTTGTTGCACGTGGTGTATCTCTACTCAACTCAGCTAAATATGCTAACCCCCCGCAATTTTTTAGTTGTTCTTCGGAAAGAGCCTGAGATACAGTCAGAATATCCGCATGCTTACCTTCTTGAATTAAAGAAACTATGGCATTAAAAATCAATTTGTGCTGTGGTATATAAAAATCATCCACTTTTATTTCAAATGTATCATCAATACAGCTATTATCGATTAATAATGCACCCAGTACCGATCGCTCAGTATCATTAGAATAAAATTGCTTATTCATATAATCACCTTGTTATTTATTGTGAACAGAAATAAAAATGATTAATGAGCAATTTCGGTTTTCATAAATGCATCAAATTGTGATTTGTACCCAGGTAATAGGTGTTGACACAAATAATAAATATCATCTTTGATACTTTGGGCTTGGGCTTTTGTTATTTTATACGGATGAGCTACTTTATTTGTTGGTTCGGTATAATGTTGAAATGCTGCAATACCGAGTGATGCTGCAACTTTGTAACTATTTTTCTTTTTAATATCTTTATCTAAAACAGTAATTTGAAAAGGTAATGGTGGCAGAGATTTGATTTGTTGATTAAAAAGTTCTTTTATACGACGGCAATCATTATTTTCTTCTACTCGATTAAAAAACGTATAAACAGGAGGTAATTCTATTCCGTAGTCAGTGAAAGGAATCAAACTTCTAAACAAATTAGAAATAGTACCCCGTAGATATTCTCGAACGCCTGGCATGGAAGGATCTAGCGGAGATAAAACCACATCAGAAGCAAGTACTGCCATGTTAACAGTAGGATCAATTGTTCCTACAGTATCAATGACTATCACATCATACTCACTTTTGAGAAGTTTTAAGCATGATTTTAAACGGATAATACCATCGGCCGAAGCGTTTAAATGTGAAACGATTTCTTGTCTAACGCTGTTTGATGACATAACATCTAATTTTTGTGTTGTTGTCTCAGATATTAGTTTATCTAAATCTGTTTCATGCATTATAAGAAACTCATAAACGCCATACGGAGCTTCTTTTTGCAATGGAAAATATGAACAAGCTGTAGGCTGCTCTAAATCAAAATCCAGTAATAGTGTTTTTAACCCCGAATGTGCTATAAATGCAGCAATATTAACTGCTGTGGTAGATTTGGTAGAACCGCCTTTCGTGTCTGCTATAGTGATCACTGTTGCATTTTTTTTCATGATATTAACCCTTAAAAAATTAAAAATTTATTAAACATTAAAATCATGATATTGATTGATGGTGGCCCCTACTGGACTTGAACCAGTGACCAATCGATTATGAGTCGACTGCTCTGACCAACTGAGCTAAGGGGCCATTTGGATGTGCTACTTAGTTAGTAGGGTTGCGATTATAATAGAGTTAAATCGAATTTGCTATAGTTAATTAATAAAATAGGTCGGTTTGATTATTTATTGTCCTGTGATTTATTAGATTTTATACAAGTTTAATTACTGATATTTTTTGTTTAATTAAACTGCTACAATAATTTAGTTTATTATTGATTGTTGTTTTATTGGTTGAGGAAATATTATGTCTATAAAAAAATTATTATTCATTGGTGTTGCGATGGTTGCGACTTTGCTTTTAGGTGCTTGTAGTAGTTCTAACTATCAAACTACTTCTGCCGGTAGTCAAGTTCAGTTTATTGATACTAAACCAGCTGCTTCTTGTCAGTTATTAGGTAAAGCAGAGGGGCGTCGTAGTAGTTTTTTTTCTGGTCTTAAAACACATAGTGAACTTATTCGTGATGCGGCTTCTGACCTGATGAATAAAGCTGCTGCAATGGGTGGTAATGTGATTTATAATGCACAGGATACTTCAATGCAATATATTTCTGATATTGCACCAACAGATGCGGTTATGGTTGGTGAGGTTTATAGCTGTAAATAATGCTGATTAAATGAAAAAGGGAGGTTTGCCTCCCTTTTTGCTGATAGTAATGACTTGTAATATTTTGAGTTAATTTAGCTATTTTGTTTTTCAAATCGCTGCATAAAATCAATTAAATAATTGACGCCTTCTTGATCCATAGCGTTATAAATTGATGCTCGCATACCTCCTGCAATTCGGTGACCTTTAATGCCAATAATGTTGGCTTGAGTTGCTTCGCTTACAAATTTTTTATCCAACTCTTCATTCGGTGATAAGAAGGTAACATTCATAATTGACCGATTAGCTACTGCAACATTATTTCGATAAAAATCAGATTGATCGATAAATTGATATAGTAATTGTGCTTTAGCTTGATTTCGTTGCTGCATTGCTTTTAGTCCACCAAGACTTTTTATCCATTTAAACACTAGCCCCGACAAATACCATGCAAATGTAGGTGGAGTGTTAAACATTGAATCGTTGTCCATTAAGATTTTATAATCTAGTACTGATGGTAACATTTTTTTTGCATGGCCAATTAGATCTTCTCGCACAATGATAATGGTAATACCTGATGGACCAATATTTTTTTGAGCACCCGCATAAATTATGCCATATCGGTTTATGTCAATAGGTTGCGATAATATACACGATGATAAGTCAGCTACAACGGTTTTATCACCAAAGTTGGGTTCTTCAAAGATTTGAACGCCATCAATTGTTTCGTTTGGACAATAGTGTACATAGGCAGCATTGTCATTTAATTGCCATTCTAACATAGATTTAACAGCCGTTAATCCGTTTTGTTTGATAACAACATTTTGTTCATTCACTTGGCAATATTTGCTGGCTTCTTTGATTGCGCATTGGCTCCAATAACCACTGTTAATATAGTCGGCACTGGTTTTATTTCCTAAAATATTTAATGGAACTGCAGCAAATTGTGCTCTGGCACCACCTTGGCAATAAAGAATTTTGTAATTGTTTGGAATGTTTAAGATTTCTCGTAGGTCGTTGGTGGCCTCAATAGCGCAAGCGTCAAAATCTTTACCTCTATGGCTTAATTCCATGACTGATGCGCCTGTATTATGCCAATTTAATAATTCAGTTTGAACTTGTTTTAATACTTCAGCAGGCAATTTTGCTGGACCTGCACTAAAATTATAACTTTTACTCATTATGCTTCACTTTAATCCATTCAAAAAAGAATTCTATTTTTACACTGTATGAACAGATATACAATCATATTTTTTGTTAAAAAGTTTCAGGTAACTATGTGTTTTAGTATAAAAATACCAGATAATACAGGTATAGTTGTTATTAGATTAATATAGCTGTTTATAATAGCTGTTGCTTGGCAACTTCAATCGCTGATTTTACCTGTTGTGGTGAAACGCCACCTTTGGCACAGCGTTTAGCTAGGCATGATTCTAACGATAATATTGGATAAACATCATTATCAATAACTGAGCTAAATTTTTGTAGTTCTTCAAGCGAAAGCTCTTCGAGCGCTTTTTGCTTTGCAATAGCATCAACAACTGCTTCGCCAACAATGTGGTGAGCTTCACGGAAAGGTATGCCTTTGGCAACTAAATAATCAGCTAATTCAGTTGCATTAGAATAACCCTGTTTGGCAGCTTCTTGGCAATTTGTGTAGTTAATTTTAATATCCTCTAGTACTAGTGTTGCCATATCTAAGCATTCTTGCCAAGTATCAAGTGCATCAAATAGGTGCTCTTTGTCTTCTTGTAAATCTTTATTATAAGCAAGCGGTAAACCTTTGAAGGTCATTAAGGCACCTGTTAATGCACCCGCAACCCGCCCTACTTTACCACGAATCAGTTCTAATGCATCTGGATTCTTTTTTTGTGGCATGAGTGAAGATCCTGAAGTCACTCGATCTGATAGTTCAACAAAATTGGCTTCACCACTATTGAAAATGATAAGATCTTCAGCAAAACGCGATAGGTGTACCATACCTATTGAAGCATTATTTAATAGTTCAAGAATGTGATCACGATCAGACACCGAGTCCAAACTATTATTAGTTGCTTGAGCAAATCCTAACCAATGCGCTAATTGTTCACGATCCATTGGATAGGCAGTTCCAGCTAATGCACCTGAGCCTAATGGACTAACATCTAAACGTTGCAATGTATCTTCTAAACGGCTGACATCACGACTTAGCATTTCAAAATAAGCCAGGCACCAATGCGCAAATGTAATTGGTTGTGCTCGTTGCAAGTGGGTATAACCAGGCATAATAGCTTTTTGGTGCTGTTCAGCGGTTGTAACTAGTAATTGGCGTAAGTGATTTATCGCATTAATTAAATGAGGAATTTGGTCTTTACACCATAATTTTAAGTCGGTTGTTGATTGGTCATTACGGCTTCGTCCTGTGTGTAATTTTTTACCTAATTCGCCAATTTTTTCAATCAGTTTTTGTTCAACCCAACTGTGTATGTCTTCGGCATCACTTTGTAAAATTTGGTTAGGATCTTGTTTAACCAATAGCAACAATTCATTTAAGGCTTTTTCTAATTTTTTTTGTTCATCATAAGATATAACGTTAACCGTTACCAATGCTTTTGACCAAGCAATTGAGCCAATGATATCTTGCTCTGCAAGACGATAATCAAAGCGTAATGAATCATTAAAATGCTTAAATCGTTCATCTGCTTCTTGGCTAAAACGCCCACCCCATAATGCCATAATTACCTCAATATTATCTTAAATAAATGTTATCTTAATGATTAGCTGTACAATTTCAATTTTCGTTTTATATATTTATTTTTATAATAAAATTAAATTTAATCAAGAACAATATATACAGGACGTTGCCTGTATATATTTATTATTATCACTAGTATATTTGCAAATTGGCGTTTACTTTTTCGCTTTTTTGGCAGTTTGTTTTTGCTGTTCCTCATTTAAAGCACGTATACGTGATGATAATGAGAATAGACGAATAAATCCTTCTGCATGGCTATGATCATAAACTTCATCTTCACCAAATGTAGCAAATTCTTCATTATATAGGCTATTTGGTGATTTCTTTTGCACGGCAGTTGCATTACCTTTATAAAGTTTAACCACTACTTCACCCGTCATGTCTTGTGCCAAAACTTCAGCCGCAGCTTGAATTGATCGACGATATGGTGCAAACCAGCGCCCATCATAAACAACATAAGCCATTTCAATACCTAGTTGTTCACGCCATTTAAAGCTGTCGCGGTCTAATATTAATTGTTCTAAACCACGTAATGCTGTCATCATTATTGTGCCGCCAGGCGTTTCATAACAACCACGCGATTTGATACCGACTAAGCGATTTTCAATAATATCAACTCGACCAACACCATGTTTTGCACCAATTTTATTTAATGTTGCAACACAGTTATATGGCGATAATTTTTTCCCATTTACTGAAACTACTTCGCCTTTTTCAATACCAATGGTTACTAATTCTGGTTGGTTTGGAGCATCTTCAGGCGAAACAGTCCAAGCCCAGCAATCTGTATTAGCTTGGTTCCATGTGCTTTCTAACACACCACCTTCAGTGGAGATATGCCATGCGTTTTCGTCACGGCTGTAAATTTTTTCAACGGTTGCAGTTGTTGGAATTTTACGGACTTTTAAATAATCAATTAATGCTTCGCGTGAACGCAGATCCCATTCACGCCAAGGAGCAATCACTTTAAGTTGTGGTGCAAGTGCAGTATAGGTTGTTTCAAAACGCACTTGGTCATTGCCTTTACCTGTCGCTCCGTGACAGAGTGTATCAGCCCCAACTTCTAACGCATATTCAACTTGCGCCTTTGCAATAATTGGACGAGCCATTGAGGTACCAAGATAATAAGTTCCTTCGTATAAGGCTCCTGTTTTTAAGACCGGATATACGTAATCTTTAACAAATTCTTCTCTTAAATCAACAACTTTACATGCAACTGCACCCGATGCTTTAGCCTTTTTTTCTACATCTTTTAGTTCTTTTGGATCTTGACCTACATTAGCAACAAAGGCATAAACTTCACATCCACCATAATTTTCTTTCAACCAAGGAATAATTGCTGATGTATCCAAGCCACCCGAATAAGCCAACACAACCTTTTTTGTTCCACTTTTTTTCATGTTATACCCTTTCTAAATTAACTGACGATAAAAATGAGTTAAAGACATTTTTTTATTAATTGTTAGATATAGATAACTAGCTTAATATAATAGATGCTCAATATCTAAGCAATGATTCTTGTGCCTGTAGTGCCTGATTGCCCATTAAATAATTCGATGAGTTGGTGGGATTCTTTCCAACTAGCAATATCAATTGGTCGTCCTAAAGCCTTGGCGGCTTCGAAAGCTGAATTCACTTTAACAACCATACCGTCTGTAATAACACCTTTAGCAATCAGTTGCTCCGCTTGTGATTGAGTTAATGATTCAATGCGTTGTTTGTTTTCGTCAAGTACGCCAACTACATCAGACAATAATATTAAATCTGCATTTAAGGTCTTAGCTAGTGCTACCGCTGCGTGATCGGCATTAACATTCATCATTTGTCCCGCTTGAGTAATACCAATCGAGCTAATAATGGGAAGGTACCCCGAATTAATAAGTAGATTTATTAATGTAGGATCGCCAGCTTTGGCTTCACCAACATAACCTAAATCTTCTGAAATTTGTTTAACTTCTACACTATTACCATCAGCTAAACAGAGTCCTACACTTGCTATTTGCTGTTTTTTTGCTTCTGACAATAAAGTAGTATTGGCACTGCCAGCAAGGCTACCAACAATAACATCAATTTGATCAGCAGGAGTTACCCGTAATCCATTGCGACGGACTACGGGTAAAGAAAGCCTATCCATTAATGAATCAACTACCGTACCACCACCATGAACAATAATTAATGATCGTTGAAAATTTTTTTTGTACTCACTAATAACGTCAAATAATTTACTTAAGGCATCTTTATTGTCGAGCAATACGCCTCCAAGTTTTATAATTAATGGTTTCATTTTAGTTTCCTATTAATTTAACCTACTTTTAATTCATTAAAAATTTTGTACAGAGCTTTTGAAATAATTCACTCATTTTTATAATAATGACGTGGTTTCATCAAAATTATATCGAATGTTCATACACTGCACTGCTTGTGCTGCTGCGCCTTTTAATAAGTTATCTTCAACAGAAATTAATATTAAATGACGATCTTTTAATACAAATCCAATATCACAATAAGGCAAACCAATGACAGATTTTAATGCTGGCCAATCTTTTTGATAAATTCTAATCAAAGGCTTATTTTTGTAATATTTATTTAGAGCTTTGAGGATATCTTGTGATGTAACACCTTCATTTACTCGGCAAGTAATTGTGGCGTGGATACCTTGTTTAAAACTGCCTAAATGAGGTGTAAAGATCACTTCTTGACCTAAATGTGTTGCAATTTCGGGTTGGTGCCGATGAGTAAAAAGTCCATAGGCATGTAAACTTACTTCACAAAATATATTATTATGCGAAGGTTTTCGCCCTGCTCCACTCACCCCACTCACAGCATTAATAACAGGCCATTGTGAATTATCTAATAGCCCCTCCTCGATTAATGGTTTTAATGGTAATTGTGATGCTGTAGGGTAACATCCTGGTACAGCAATCAGTTGTGCCTGTTTGATTTGTTCACTATTCCATTCTGCTAAGCCATAAACTGCTTTATCTAACCATTTTGGATGCTGATGAGTAAAACCATAATAATCGGTATAAAAAGTAGCAGAGTTAACTCTAAACGCACCCGACAAATCAAAAACTGTACAACCATGTTCTAAAAAATAAGGAGCTATATTGTGGCTGACTACATGTTCAGTAGCTAAAAAAACTATATCAAGATCATTGATATAGGCAGAATAATCTGCAGTGGCAATAAGTGGTAAGTCAACAACACCTTTTAATTGAGGGTGTAAATCATAATCAGAAATAAGCTTACCACCGTCTTGGCTGTTTTCAGACACAGTTAAAGCAATAAGTTGTACATGCGGATGCTTGTGTAAATAATGAGCTAATTTTGCCCCTGCATAACCACTTGCACCAACAATAATTGCTTTTAACATACCCTACCCTTATCTATTTTTTATGCAATAATGTGCATATAGTAGGTTATTTATAAGGCTATTACAAGCACAAAATGAATTTTTATTCACTTTTTATGAATTTAATTTCAAAATTTTTTTGCAGACACCCAAATATTCTAACGTATTATGTTGTATTAAATTGTTTTTTAGTAAATATAAACACGAGTAATCTGTTCGAAATGCCTGCCGATAAAGATCGGCAGGTGAAGTGTTGGATTATTTTAATAAAGTTGCTGATTTTAATATCGCTATCAATAATTCCCAATAACGATAAACACTTTGAATGTTAACTTTTTCATCTGGTGAATGTGGCGAAACAATCGTTGGTCCAATTGATATCATATCCAGATTTGGGTAACTTTGTTTAAATAAACCACATTCAAGCCCTGCATGAATCACCATTATTTTGGCTTTCTGAGAAAAAATTTCGTGATATTTATCTTTAGCAAGCTTTAAAAGCTGTGAATCTAAATTAGGTTCCCAACCTGAATAACCGCCACTTATTTCATAATTAGCATCCACTAATTGGCTAAGTGATGTCAATGTTGATACAACCGCATCTTTAGCACTATCGACTTGAGAACGAATAAGAAAATGGACATTCAGTTGATTGTCCTCAATACTAACAATACCTAAATTGAGCGATGTTTCAACCACACCATGAAGTTGATCGCTCATTCTAACTACACCATTAGGCGCTGAATTTAACCAGCTTATGATTTTATTTTGATGCTCTGTAGTTAATACGCGTTTTACTTTGTTTGATTCAACTTTCGATAACGTTATTTCGATAGCAGGTTCTACATGACCTAACTCACTGTGTAAAATTGTTTGATACTGTTTAACAATGGCTTCTAATTTTGGCAGATCTTGTTTATTTAGTGTAATTTCAACAAAGGCTTCTCTTGGGATCGCATTACGTAGTGAACCACCTTTTATATCAGCTAATCTAAACGAGATATCTTGTGCATATTGCGCTAAAAAGCGAGCCATCAATTTAATTGCATTTCCACGACCAAGATGAATATCACAACCTGAATGCCCCCCTTTTAATCCTTTAAGTGAAATGTTCATATAACAATCATGCTTTTCTGGCATTACTGCATAAGTAACAGCAAAGGTTGTAGTAAAGTCAACGCCGCCAGCACAACCTGTAAATATTTCGCCTTCATCTTCAGAATCAGTATTAATTAGATAGTGACTTTTTAGCCAATTAGGTTGTAAACCAAAGGCTCCGTGCATACCAGTTTCTTCTGATACTGTTATCAATACTTCAATTGGTCCATGTTCAACAGCAGGATCAATTAAAACAGCTAATGCAGATGCTAACCCAACGCCATTATCAGCACCTAATGTCGTTCCTTTGGCTTTTACCCATTCACCATCAACATAAGCTTGAATTGGGTCAGTTAAAAAGTCGTGACTAGTACCTTCATTTTTTTGTGGCACCATATCCATATGAGCCTGTAATGCAATTGATGGGCACTCTTCCATACCTTTGGTAGCAGGTTTACTTAACAAAATATTACCTACTTTATCAAGTTTGCAATCAATACCATGAGTTTTAGCAAAATCGACGATATATTTAGTTATCATTTGTTCATGGTGAGATGGGTGCGGAATTTTACAGATATCATTAAAAATCTGCCAAACAAATTTAGGCGTTAAGGTAGAAAGCATAATATAACCTCAATATTAAGTATGTAATAAATTAATGAGTGGTTTTTTTTATTGAATCACATTATAATAAGGTGCAATTTTACATCTATTTTTAGTTCATTAATATTTATTTATTCATACAATCGATTAAAATTGCAGGTTACTCAATGTCAACAGATCAAATTTTATTAACAGAAGAAGAAATCCAAGCCAAAAAACAACATAAAGCAGAACTTATTGCTGAAAAGAAAAAATTCAATGTTACTTGGGAAATGTTGCAATCCTATGGGCGCCAACTTTCTGAACGCTTATTACCTGCAAATCAATGGAAAGGTATTATTGCCGTTAGTCGTGGTGGATTAGTTCCAGCGGCAATTTTAGCGCGCGAATTAAGTATTCGTTATGTCGATACCGTTTGTATTTCAAGTTATGATCATGATCATCAACGTGAAAAACTAATATTAAAACAAGCTAATGGCGATGGTGAAGGTTTTATTGTTGTTGATGATTTAGTTGACACTGGTAACACTGCTCATACAATTCGCGAAATGTACCCTAAAGCTCACTTCGTAACTATTTTTGCAAAACCTGCTGGTAAACCACTTGTTGATGATTATGTTGTCGATATTGCACAAGATACTTGGATTGAACAGCCATGGGATACCGGTGTTATGTTTGTTAAACCTATTAGCGATCATAAATAATTGATAAGGAAGTTAAGGTTGTTATGGCAACTACCGAAAATCTAACTGAACAGATATTTAAACCACAATTTGATTATCCTGAAACTTCAACACTTATCAATCGCATTGATAATAGTAATGGTAGTAGCATTAGCGCCTTAGATGGGGAAGTTGACTCCAGATGGTATCGAATTATTAATCCTATTTTGTGGCATTGGCGTGGATTACCCAAATTAGAGGCTGAAGCGGTTTTATCAAAAATTGCCGCTTCAACTCGACGCCACACAAATGATACCTGGCTAGACACTGTTGCTGGTTATCAATCTGGCAACTGGGTCTATGAATTTTTAAATCAAGCGGCAGTATGGCAAGCTAAAGCTGAATCAATTGATGAAGCAAATCTTATAGATGAAAATAAAAATAATTTACACAATTATTATCTCATAGCCAGCATATATGCAAGTATTGCTAGTTATCCTCATTTTAAAAATGACCAACTAGCAATGTATGCCCAAACATGCGCTTATCAGTATTATGCAAAAGCTCTTCAATTTTCGCCATTTTTGATAAAAGAACTGGAATTTAAAGTCGATAATCGTAGTGTCAAAACAATTTTACATTTACCAAAATGCGAAGGGACTTGCCCTGTTGTGTTGATTTGTAATGCATTAGGCAATTTGCAGATCGATTATTATCGTTATTTTAGTGAATTTTTAGCGCCGCATGGATTTGCCATGCTAACTGTTGATCTACCAACTGTTGGTTATAGCCGTAACTTTGCTTTATCACAAAATAGTAGCCAAATTCATCAAGCTATATTAGAGCAGTTGTCTTCTGTTCCATGGATAGATGATCATCGGATTATTGTTGCTGGATTTAGGTTTGGTTCGCATATTGCCACACGTTTAGCTTATTTGATGCCAAATAAAATAAAAGGTATATTTAACTTTACTCCATTTATTCATCAAATCTTTGTTGATAAAGATCTGCAAAAAAATCTACCGAATAGTTATAAAGATATGTTAGCTAGCCGTTTGGGATTGCCTTCAATATCCAACCAACAATTGGCAGCAGAATTAAATTATTTTTCACTAAAAAATCAAGGACTTTTAACTCATACTTGTCATGTTCCTGTTATGAATATCATCTTTGAGGATGATAAGTTAAGTGATCTTTGTGAAGCAAAATTAATTCATTCAATCAAACAAAATAAAGTAATAACTGTACCTAAAACACAGTTACAAAAAAGTTTGCATCAGGCGTTAACACAATCAGTAAATTGGATGAAATCTGTTATATAACCTGAAAAAATAAGAATATGCTATGACTATTAAAAAACAACAAACCGTGGTTGTTAAATTAGGTACCAGTGTACTAACAGGTGGAACAAAACAACTTGATCGAGCACAAATAGTTGAGTTGATAAGACAATGCGCAAGTCTACATCAAGATGGACATAAAATTATCATTGTTACATCTGGTGCAATTTCAGCTGGACGCGAATATCTTAACTTCCCTACCCTACCTAATACTGTTGCTTCAAAGCAATTACTCGCTTCTGTTGGACAAAGTAAGCTTATTCAACTTTGGGAACAGCTATTTTCTATCTATAAGATCTATATTGGTCAAATGTTACTTACCCGTGCAGACCTTGAAGATCGTGAAAGATTTTTAAATGCGCAAGACGTTTTAAAAGCAATGTTAGATAATCATATTGTTCCTGTCATCAATGAAAATGATGCTGTTGCAACCGCAGAAATTAAAGTTGGCGATAATGATAACTTATCAGCGCTAGCTGCCATTTTAGCTGAAGCAGATAAGTTGATTTTATTAACCGATATTGAAGGTCTTTATACAGCCGATCCAAGATCTGATAAAAGTGCCAAGTTAATTCATGAAATTGATCATATTGACGATAATTTACGAAGTATCGCCGGTGGTAGTGTTTCAGGGCTTGGCACGGGTGGTATGAGCACAAAATTACAAGCAGCTGAAGTAGCAGGAAGTGCGGGTATAGAAGTTATTATCGCTGCAGGAAATAAACCAAATGTTATTATTGATATTGTCAATAATAAACCGATTGGAACACATTTTTTACCACAAAAAACACCACTAGAACATCGTAAACACTGGTTGTTTGGCGCACCAAAAGCAGGCAAAGTGTTATTAGATGATGGTGCTGTTAATGCGATTTTAAATAATGGTAGTTCGCTATTACCTAAAGGAATTATCAGCGTAGAGAAAGATTTTTCTCGCGGTGAAGTTATTGATATTTGCGACAAATTTGGCAAACGCATTGCGCGCGGTGTCAGTCGTTATAATAGTGATGCTTTAAGGCAAATTGCTGGGCATCATTCTCAAGAAATTAGTCAAATTATTGGCTATGAATATGGTCACGTTGCTGTTCATCGTGATGATATGATAATAAAATAAATAATAAACAAGGAAGGAAAATCATGGGATTAGCTATTGGAGGTATAATTGCTAATTGGTTAGCAGTAGATAGATTTAAATTATATGACTGATGATGATAAGCAATCATTATTAAAATAAATAAATAATATAAAACAACTAAATAGTAATATAAAATCGTGGTGATAACAATGTTACAGCAAATGGGTAAAACTGCTAAACTTGCTTCATATCAACTAGCACAATGTCCTACCGCAATGAAAAACAACACGTTGATGGTTATTGCTGATTTATTAGAACAGCATAGCGCAAGTATACTCATTGCAAATGAAAAGGACATCCAAGCGGCAAAAAAACAAAATTTAAACGAAGCCATTTTAGATCGTCTACTCTTAACACCCAAACGATTATCATCTATTGCCAATGATGTCCGTAAAATCATTTCATTAACTGATCCTATTGGTCAAATCATTGATGGTTCTACTTTAGAAAACGGCTTAAAGTTACACCGTCACAGAGTGCCACTTGGCGTTATTGGTGCGATTTACGAGGCTCGACCAAATGTAACAATTGATATTACAGCTCTTTGTTTAAAAACAGGCAATGCCGCAATACTTCGCGGGGGTAAAGAAACAATCAATACTAATATGGCCACAATTTCTGTTATTCAAAAAGCGTTAAAACAAGTTGGTTTACCCCAGACAGCTGTTCAATGTATTAATAATCCTGATCGTAAATATATTCATGAGTTACTTAAACTCGATAAGTATATCGATATGATTATCCCCCGAGGTGGTGCATCTTTACATAAATTATGCCGTGAACATTCAACAATACCTGTCATTACAGGTGGTATTGGAGTCTGTCACATTTTTGTTGATGAAAGTGCTGATGTTGATAATGCTCTACCAATTATTGTCAATGCCAAAACTCAGCGCCCAAGCACTTGTAATACGCTTGAAACGTTACTAGTTCACCGAAATATTGCGGAGCAGTTTTTACCAAAACTTTGTCAGGTCATGGCAGATAATAACGTCGTATTACATACTGACCAAAACTGTTATGACATATTAAAAACAGGTAATGCAACTATCCTACCGGTAAAAAATGAAGAATTACGGCAAGAATGGTTATCAAAAGATTTAAACGTGATCATTGTTGATTCACTTGAATTGGCTGTAGAGCATATCCGCGAGTATGGTACGGGGCATTCGGAATCCATTCTCACGCGTAACTTGCTTAATGCAGAACAGTTCGTAAATCAGGTTGATGCAGCTGCAGTTTATGTCAATGCATCAACACGTTTTACTGATGGTGGGCAATTTGGATTAGGTGCAGAAGTAGCAGTTAGTACACAAAAACTACATGCACGCGGACCAATGGGACTAGAAGCTTTAACTACCTATAAATGGATAGGTTATGGAGACAATTTAATTCGTCAATAATAAAATTCTGTTTAATATAACTGTTCGGACATCCCGAACAGTTTTTATGCTTAACCAAACTAATCAAAATTACGCATTAATAATGCATAATTTAAATCGATTTCTTCAGGAATCGGAATATAAACAATATGACCATCACCTAAACCAGCAGGAACAGGTTGCCCTTTTTTGTTTTCCATTCGCTCAATCGTGAAAGTTTTATTACCTTTCGGTGTCATCATTTCAACGCTATCCCCAACAGAGAATTTATTTTTTACGATAACTTCAGCCAATCCATTTAATCGCTCACCACTAAACTCACCAACAAATTGTTGCCTTTCCGAAACTGAATGGCTATGTTCGTAGTTTTGCATTTCTTCATGCTTATGGCGACGTAAAAATCCTTCCGTATACCCTCGATGAGCAAGTGCATTAAGCTCTTGTAACAAGCGAGGATCAAAAGGTTTACCTTCACTCGCCGCATCAATAGCTTGGCGATACACTTGTGCTGTTCTTGCACAATAATAAAAAGATTTAGTTCTTCCTTCAATCTTGAGCGAATGTACACCAATTTTTGTTAAATCATCTACTAGTTCCACTGCTCTTAAATCCTTTGAGTTCATAATATATGTACCATGCTCATCTTCGTAAGCTTGCATATATTCACCTGGGCGACCTGATTCTTCAAGCATAAATACTTTACTAGTAGTTTGACCAATTCCTAATGTTGGTTCAACTTGTTTTACCGAGATCGGTTCACATTTATGTACAATTTGCCCCACTTCGTCTTCTTTACCCTCAGCAACTTTATATTTCCAACGGCAGGCATTAGTACATGTCCCTTGATTTGAATCACGCTTATTAATATAGCCCGAAAGCAAGCAGCGCCCAGAATATGCCATACACAATGCACCATGGATAAACACTTCTAACTCCATTTCAGGAACTTTTTCACGGATTTCAGCAATTTCATCAAGTGATAATTCACGCGATAAAACGACTCGAGTTAATCCCATTTTATGCCAAAATTTTACTGTTGCCCAGTTAACAGCATTCGATTGTACAGATAAGTGAATTTCCATATCAGGAAAATGTTCGCGAACTAACATGATTAAACCTGGATCTGACATGATAAAGGCATCAGGTTTCATATTTACAATGGGTTCTAAATCACGAATAAAAGTTTTTAACTTCGAGTTATGTGGTGCTATATTCACAACTACATAAAACTTCTTACCTTGAGCATGTGCTTCGTTAATGCCAATTGCTAGATTTTCATGATTAAATTCATTATTACGAACTCGTAAACTATATCGCGGTTGGCCGGCATAAACAGCATCTGCACCATATGCGAAAGCATAACGCATATTTTTTAAAGAACCGGCAGGAGAAAGTAATTCTGGTTTTGCATATAAATTTGTCATTAAAAATGCCTCTGATTTCAGGTCAGTATTACTTATAAGTAATAGGTTAAGCAAAATAGGATGGGCATTTTACGCTTTAGCCTATCTGTTGGCAAATTTATTATATTCCAAGCTATAAAAAACTTTCAGTTATTGCTTTTCTCGACACTTCTCACTTTATTTAAGTATGATAAGTTAGGTTTTATTATTCAATAATGGTAAATATTCATCCCATCGGTATTCTCTAATTGGCATGGGATTAACCTCTTTAAAATATAAAACTAATGCAGGTTTAATACCATTCCAATTATCCACAAACTCATATCTAACAAGTTTACCATTTTTGATTAACTTCTTTGCTTTTGCATGATAATTAAAGTAGCCCATAAATAATGTTAATAAATTAGCTTACAAAATTAAAAAATAAATATAACTGAAAAAAATAAAAATTGATTAATTTAAAAAATGGAGGCGCGTCCCGGAGTCGAACCGAGGTAGACGGATTTGCAATCCGAAAACATATCATTATAAATCAATCTGTTACAAAAATAACTTAGAATATACAGTACTTTTTATCGATTTTTTCATCGTTAAATATCAATAAGTTATTCAATTATATTCTCACATATTCTAACACTTTTTGCGACCATTTTCTCAAAATTTCACATCACAAATTCACATCAAAATACAATCAATATAAAATACTCAAAAGTTCACGCTTTCGCTTATCATGATAACAATAAACTACACACTACCAATTTACATACGCATGACGCCCGAAGACTTCGAAAATGAAATTACGGGCGAATGCTACATTATTAACAGCGACGACGAGCACAATTATGTGTTCTATCAAACAGCAAAAACGCTATACGATATCGCCGATTTTGTGATGCTACATGACGCTGTTGAGTATTGTAAGTTGAAGATTGATAGTGTGTTTGTTAATATCTCAATTATTTAATTAACTTAAAAAGTTTTATGAAATACATACATATAATTAAATTTTTATTAACGCATGATCTGACTCATTTAAAAGAGTGCTGGCTTATTGAGCTAACTTCCGGCAAAAAAATATCTGTTTACCGAGTAATAAAATCATATCTTAAGACAAGATCGCCGCAAAAAAAATATTTATTTTGGTGGCGATTAGCTAACGAAATTTACATTCATGGCAATGATAAACAAAAAAGCGTTGCAAAAAAAATTCAATCTAAATTAATTAGTAAATTTGGTATTGATATAATGCTTGGTACTAAAATCGGTAAAAATCTATCAATTGCGCACCCATACTCGATAACCATAAATAAAAATGTAATTATAGGTGAAAATTTCACTATTCATCAAAACGTTACTATCGGAATTAGTCACGAGCCAACAAATATTGTAATTGGTGACAATGTTTACATTGGGGCAAATTCTGTGATTTTGGGGGGAAGAATAAAAATAGGTAATAATGTAAAAATCGGTGCAATGTCATTTGTAAATAAAGATGTTCCAGATAATTGCACTGTTTATACGCAAAAAACAAATACAATCATTCAGTAAGGATTAAACATGAAATTATATAGAGTTGAAGCTGTTCATAAAGATTATGATGCATACGAAGAAATCTATGTTTTCGCAAATGATGAAAAACAGGCTCATAAGTTAGCTATTGAATATTCAAAAATAGAAGACGAAACAAATTATTATAAAGATTGCGATTGTTTTTTGCCGGTGGGCGGCGGTTATGTTAGCAATTTTGTAAAAGTGAGAATAACAGAAATTCAACAACCGAAAAATCCGGAAGTGCTCACAGGACTGTGGGTGAAAGGTTAATGAACTCTACTATTTCAATTTTATTTTTCAACTATCTTATTGATAAAGGCTGATTGACGTTACATATTAATATCATAAGTAGCGAAAACAAGCCTTTATGATATTTTATTAAGGTTTTTCTGGCCAATCGATATCTGGCGCAGTATCAATATCAATACGATTTAGTAACGCACGATATTTTTTCCATGCAGCGTATAGCGTTTTCTCTTCGTCTGTAGCTATTTCTGTATCAATCGCATCTTGTAAATAATCAATCTGTGAGCTAGCTTCGCTTAATAGCTGTTTTTTCTGTGCTGCTGCTACAGCTACATAGTGCTGATGCTGTTTATTTTCATCTAACACCCACTTTTCACCGTCCCACCTGTCGAATTCGCTTGATGGCTTTAACAGCGTGTAATCTGTGGGAATGTCGCCAATTTCTGCCACTGTTGATTCTGCACCTGTTTCAGTTGAATAGATTTTTTTGCCCCGATGATCTGCTGGGTATACCCACTTGTCGCCATCCCTGATGATCGCGTGCTCGTCATCAACTGGCTTTGGTGCGTCTAAACACACATGATTGGGCAAACCGATACCCTCAGCAACATATTCGTATGTTGCGTTGATAAATTCACCAGTTTTTGTATCTGTGTTATAAATTAATGCCCAGCCCTCTACTACTACAAATCCCTCATTGTTAAACTGTGCCACTTTTGGTGTTAATTGATATTTCATTATAGATCTCCTAAATTATTCTGCTTTAAGTATGTACATAAATGCTAAGTTTCGAGGGTGGTTATCATGTGAAGTTGGTACAATTCTCGACGCATCAAAATTTAAAGCAACATTAGTACCTCTCCAAGACTCACCGACATGTCCACCCGAAGACGACAAAACATCGTGACCAAATGCGCCATTACTTAAAACTTGGCTGTAAAACTGAATTGTTGATGTTGAGCCATAGATGTTTCGAATTGCATCACCCTGCCAGCTCAATATGCCACGCCCAGGATCTGTACCTTTGCCATCGTCCCATCCTCTTATGAATTCACCGCGTAAATCCGGCAAATAACCCGATGGGTACACTTGCGCAAGCTTCGGATATTTATTTTTATCAAATTTCCAACCGTTGCATTTTAGCCAGCCGTCTGGAGGTGTGGTTGTTGGCCATGGTTGGGGAATGCCGACTGGCAGCAGGTAGTCATTAATATTTGCAGTTGTGATTTGTTCAACCCATCCATGCAACACCCAACCGTCTTTTGTTTTATGTGCCGTCGCTTTGTAAAATTTGTTATTGGACTGATTAATCTCTAATGTAGCACCCGCACCCGCATCGTGATATCTACGCGTTACGGTTAATGTCCCGGTAATGCCTGAAATAGGTGAGTTAATATAATTACCAGCAAGCGTAAATGACTGGCTAACAGATAGAATATCATCTGATAACAAATCAGTGCCAGATGCTAATAAAGGAGCTCTACTAAATAAGCCGCCGTCACCAGTTTTCAATACTGATTTATTGTTAATTTTCACATCATCGACGTTTTCAAAACGCCAAGTATTACCGTTGCTTACGTATCGCAGTTTGTTTGTCCACGTGTTTGATTCAGAATTGTGGTATGCGTATACAAAACTATCACCCGAGGGTCTTAAAACAAGCTCATTTCCATTTTCGTGCAAAAATTTTATACCGTATGACGTTGGTAAAAACCTCAACTGTCCTGTTATTTCATCGCCCGATTTTTTTACGGCATTTGATGCTAAATCATATGCAGATTTCACGGCTTTAGGTGTCGCAGCTTCTGTTTCTGATGTGCTATCAGTTGATGAGTTGAGCTTTACTATACCGCTTTGTGTTGTACTTGCTTTAGAAACTTCTGCTTGCGTTTTTTTCCATTTTGTAGTGCTTGCTGCTGGGTTCGAGTTATCATTTTCAACTATTGATGTGTATAAAACACCGTTATATTTAATAATTGCATTAGCTGGATATTTGACGCTTTCGCTCCATTCTGGTACGCCCTGCTGTAATAAATACAACATGTTTTTATCAACGCGATTAAATGCGCCGTTCATCCATTCTAACGGCGGTTTTGAGCCTGTTTGCTCAATAGTTACCCCCCATCCCCTGCTCACATCTGGAAAGTCCGAAACTTCGCCTTTTTTCGCAGATTCAGCAAAAATTAAATAATCTGGTTTTTCTTGAATTTTCATGAATTGATTCCTATTTCTTGAAGCCTTACAAATTTACCCGAATTAAACCCGTATGAATTTTTGTCATGCACAAAGCCAAACGGTTTGTTATTGACTAAAACTAAATAGCGATACATAACACCAATCGGTCGAACTAAAATATCCATTTTGCTAATTGCATATAGCGTTAATGAATTAAGCTGATCGCTATTTACTAGCACGTTCATCGTCATATCTTGCGCATCAATGATGTTTCCGTGTTCACCAATCATGAATTTAATTGATTTAACAATGTTTGATATTTCGCCATTCTGATAGTTTTTAGCTATGCGTGCTTTAATGAAAAAACGATAGTCACTATCATTTAAAACGACTGATGCATGTAATGCGTCACCATGTCGATAAAACTCACCGACACCGAACGATAGCGCTGTTTTATCCTTTAACCATCCGAAATACTCTTTCGCTATTGCTGTTGGTAAAATTCTTGATACACCGACATGACGACCAACTAGGTCCAACGCATATCCCGTCGCATCGTCAATGTTGAGAATATCTGCTAATTGAACAACATTTTTAAACGTGTTATCGGTTTCTGCATAGATAGCTCTAATCGTACCCAAGGCATTGGGTTTAGTACGATATTGCCAAATAATGAAGTTTTCCCTATTCATCTATCAGCACCTCGATATTATTTATCTGTGCATATTCTCTATAACCGATATTTGCTATATTTGAGCCATTAACTGCTAGCTCTTTAATATAAAAGCCGTCAACTAAATTAATGCTCGAAATAATGCGCGATGCATAAACATTCTCGCCGATTTCAAATTCCAAACTCTTTAAATTAGTTTTGATTTGCTCAGTATTAATATCATTAAATGATTTATAACGACCAATCACCATTGAGACGTTAACATCAATTTTTTTCGGTCTGTCAAAGTAAACTCTTCGAGGTATATCATCTAACAGATAAGACGTTTCAATTTCCCCAAATAGACCACATCCGCCAATTTTCTTCTTGGTGATCACTTCCGCTATTTTTTCATCAGCACCACCCAAAATAACGGCATTAAATGAGTGAGCAGGCACACCTTTTTCATCTTTTTTATTCGTGTAATTTTCATATACAACACATTTAGTCACGCCAGTTATATTCATTAGTGCGGACTGTATGCCTCGTCTATCGTCATAGTTATTAATTGAATGAGAAAGCATGAAACGTTTTAATAATTGTGCGTCTGTTTCTTCATCAACTCCGCCATAGCTTTTTGTGTTTGCTGTGACTTTATCAACGCCGATGATAATTGTGCTTGCCGTAAACTCATCAAGTGCGTTAACAGTGTAATTACCGAGTTCTAACGACCTGAACTTAACACGTGCGCTACCCAGATCGTTTAACATTATCGGCTCTGTCGTTACCCATTTGTTTTTATTTTTATCAATATAGATTGAATTGTTCGGTATTGTCGTTTTTGGTGAGCCAGTGAAAATAACCTCATCAATATAAGAATAAGATGCTGTAATTCGAGTTATTCCTGCGTACATTGCTCGCTGCTCTAGCCAGTGACCAGTTGCTTGGTATGGATCTAACATCTGAACGATAAACGAAACAGCTTGATGAATGTTTGCAAGCTCTTGCGAGAATAATCCAAGTAATTGACCGTCTGGCGTATCACTGTCAAGGTTGACATTCTCGCCGTAAATAGATTTAAATGCGCTAACCAATCGATTTTGAATAGTGTATAAGTCATCAATTTCGACGCCTTTATCTGTTATCTGTAACATTAAATGATGCCTCGTTAGTTTTGTTAAATTTATCTGTATAACTAATTTGTATTAGAAATTGTCGAGTATCGCTATCTAACAAAATATCGAAACTATCGATATTGATCACACCATCCACTTTAAAAATCTCCGCTTTTACATCAATTTCTAGCTGTTTTGTGTTTGGGTTTTTAGTGAGATAATCAAACCATGCGATACCATCCTCACGATTTAAAAACCAATCACGTTTTAGTGCTAATAACTTGGTTTTCACGCATTGCGCTATCGCCTCGGAACTATCTAAATAGTTACCTAAACCATGTCCAAACGTCCAATCGTGATTATCATCAAGCTGTCTTACAATCATGTCGGTGCTCCAGTTTTGTCATTGCCACTTTTTACATCTGTGTGAGTGTGCGTATTTAAGTCAATGCCTTTATTTGTTTTAACATCTTCTGCCGTTATCGTGCCCGAACTTGTTGTATTTCCGCCTGTTTGATTGTAGCTACCAATTTGCTCAGTATTACCCTCATGCTCGATATTACCTTTTATATAGATTGTTCCGTTTGTTAGTCGGATATGCGTTGAGCCGTCGTCTGTTTGCATTGATACGCCGTCGTGATAAAAATCAGGGATTTTATTAGGCACGCTATTGCAACCAACTATAAAAAAGCCATCGCTTAGGTCGTTAATTCGATTGTCCAATGGTTTTGACGCATTACCCGAAGCAAACCAACCATCAATACAACGGCTAGAAAAGACAACCAACCCCTCATCCCCTGCTTTTATCGGTACAGTAATGCAAAATCCGCCAGCATGTGGAAATTGGGCAGGGACATCCACTAAAGGTGGTATCGTTATTTCTTGCCCGTTTGCTACAACCCGATTAACCATCACTTGGCAGCTAACAGTATGACCGTCAAAGCTAATAACCTTGGCAGGTAGCGCAGTGTATATATTCGATTGAGCACGCTTTATTTGATTTTCAACCGCTTCAAATAGTGAATCTGTCATCTTTTCTCCGAACAATAAAAAACCCGCCGAAGCGGGTTAAGATCAATGCTGATCATGATATAAACTTAACTAATTGATAAATAATATTTTTAAGCGTGACGTGTTTTTATGCTTTTTATTAATGTTCTATTAATCAAATAGTTACGATTGTGATCAACTTTGGATTGATAATTCATTTTATACTTTTTCAAACTTTCCGCCTGTGCAAACTAGTTTGCTGTGCCAGTTAGTACCGTATAAATCGCCGTTATGCTCTATTGATTTGATTTTGTAATCACCGTTGTACTCCGAAAGCTTTGACTCAACACGAACAAGCGAACCAATTCTATAATGCGGATTGCATAGCGTTGTAATTTCTAGTCCGCCATTAGTTTTTTTTGGGCTTCCTATCATTCCTGTATTTTTAGATATTACCCAACCCTCATTATTAGCGAGGGCTTTATTTTTAGGGATAACAACTAGCTGATCATCTTGTATAGACCAATCAGCGTTATTGTTAATAGCGATTTTATGCATTGCTTCGCGTGTGTCGCACATGAGCACCTTACCACGAGGTAATACTCTATCATTAGGTAAATCAATGTTACCTTTCTGAACACCAAAACTACTTACTGCTTCGTTTAGAAAATCGCTATCTTTTTGCCCTTTTTGCATTGTTTTAATAATGGTTTTCTCGGTATAGGCTCGGTGTCCATCACCGCACCGCATCGTTGTGATGATATCCTGCCCTGTCAGTTTATTTTCTACTGTCAAAATATCGCCACAAAATATCAACCTTAGTAAATCTTCTTTATAGCAGACTGATAACTCTAAAAAATGATATTGTTTGCTAGTGATAAGGTTGCGGTTTGAATCATTAAGATTATAAACCGATATTTCGCCAGTGTTTGGCTCTGATGTTAGCGTTTTTTTAATTGAAAAAGCGACACGCAAATTATTAATAACAATGCTTTCTTTGCGATTACCGATTTTAAGCTCTAAAACCCTGCCGAATTGACGCACGATATTCTTCCTTAGTCATTATTAATAATTGCATACGATTATTAAGATCATCTTTAGATATAGCATTAATACCCAAACCAGATTTATCATCTAATACCAACACGAAAGGTAAATTGAACTCAATTAATGACGGGCTACCGACAGACAGCCCTTTGTTTTTCGTGATATATTCATCTTTATCAATATCAAATAAATCAAATTGATACCCAGTTGATATTGCGTTATATCTTAATGTTAACCGCAAGTTCATATCGTATAATGAAAATGATTGTTCTAACACATCATCGCTTGTTGTTTGTATGACATACATTTTAACCTCTAACAATATTATCTAGCCCCGATCGTTCTTCTTGCGGTTGAGTTTTGCCAAGGTTCCTTGTTTTCGGTTTTGGTACACTCAGGCCACTAGCGATTTGTGTTTCAACTATGAAAATTTCGCGAAACGTTAATACAAATTCACCACTTGTGTTTTGCTTTTGAGTAAGTCCAACAGACGTAAGTATCATGTTTTTATACTGCCGCGTATTTGTTTGTAGCATTACAGGCTCACCGCTTCGCTGTACAGCTAACAATTTTTCATGAGCATCAGCAATACGATCGGATGATAAACTATTCAACAGCGGAGACTGATAATCAGGCAGAAAATCAGCTACAACTTGATTAACAGCTTTCGCACCAGTTTTAAAGTGTGATGCAAAGCGATTTACCATATTTTCCGCCTGTGCCGTTATGGTTTTAATGGGCATCGGGAGAGGGTAATCTGAAAAATTAAAACCTAATAAATTATCAAATGAAAATGTATTAGTTTCGTACCCAACAACCAAGCCATATACTGTCACTTCTTTCGGGTCTAATACTGCATGATCCGCAATGTTAGCCCCGTTTTCGATCGGGTTTTCGGTTACTCTTAGCTTTGACGCATGCTGTTCAATAGTATTAATATCAAGACTAAATACCGTATTCTCGGTAATTATCAAACCGCTATCTTTTGATGATTTATTTAATATAGATTGAAACATTAGTTAGACCCCAAAGCTGTTTGCGTGTTATCCACTAAATTGCGTACAGCATTATTAGAAATGCTATTCAAGCTATCAAAACCTTCTTGCGGTGTTGTAACGTTCATCGTGTTATTGATAGTTACCGCATTGTTATTATTTACGTTTTTGTTTGCTGGCATGAGACTTCCTGCCTTAGCTCCGTCTGTGCTTAGCTTCGCTTGAATGTTCGTGTTAGTTAATCGCTTAGCTGTAACTTCTACCTCATCATCGTCACCACCTAGCCCGATCCACGACAGCGCCCCTTTAACTTTACTTTTAACTGAATCAATAAATCCATAAAATTTATCTTTTATCCAATCCATCGCTTTTTTGAAAGGCGCAATAATTGACTCATGCACTTTTAAAAACGTTTCAGCAAATTTCTTGGTAGTATCTCCAACATCACCGACCCACGCTTTAAACAGGCTTTTTACAAAATTCCAAGCTGATTCAAAGGGGAATGCAACAAAATCGAAAATAGCCCAAAGCGTTTCGCCTATTTTGTCGATCGTTGTGGTAGTGTCATCTTCCCAGATGTCAAACAGATCATTAATAAGCTTCCAAGCAGCTTTAAACGGAGCAACTAATAATTCGATAATCGCTTTAAACGTCTCTCCAATAGCATTAACAGAATCCCCAGCATCAACACCTAGCCAATCCATTATTTGGCAGATTACTTTATAAGCCATGCGGTACGGTAGTGTTAGCGCATCGACAATAAAGTTAAAAATCTTACCGACTCTATCGACCGTTTTGCTCGCTTTGCTTTCAGACATACCGAAAAACATTAGTATGCTCTTGAATGCTTTTGACAACAAAGACTTGATGCCAGATATCAGTGATTTAAAACCGCTTACTATCGAATCAAACAAGCTTTTTGATAGCGATTTAACTTTTTGAGTATCACCAGACCACAGCGCTTTAATGAATTCCCAAAATGTTTTTGCAAATTCCCAAGCGGCTTTAGCGCCATCGATAAATGGTTGCCAATACTCACCGAACAGGCTTTTACCGCCGTTCATGTAGACCATCAGGTCATCAATTAACAGCATTAACGCAGTTAATAAACCCAGTATTATGCCTATTGGGCTAAATAAAAATGCTCGATTGAGAACTGCCCAAGCGATGCCAAGTGCTATTAGTGCGTTTTTCCAACCGATTGTGCCTGATATGATTTTGTCGATAAATTTAACAAAATTAACAACAACCTGAATTGCCATCCCGACTGCTTTAATGACTTTTGTAATGCCGTCAGCAATCAATTCCTTATTAACTGTTAACCAGTTTCTGAACCCAGCAATTAAATTCGTCAGCGCAGGTGCAAGATTTAGTGCAATTTTCGTTTTTATGCTATCGAGTGCTAGCCCAGTCTTGCTCATTTCTCTTTTATAAAGCTCGGCTTGTTTAAGCTCTTTTTGTGAGATACTGAACAAAGCACCTTTTTTTGTGGCAAGCTCTTTGGCTTTATCGATTGCATTATTAAAAGCACCAATCAATTTTTTACCGTACAATACAGCGGTTGCAGCTAACGCAACTAAAATCATCTTCAATGAAAATAATTTCGATTTTGTTTGACTTGCTGCTTTACCTGCTTCCGCCGTTGATTTTTTTGTCTCGCGAATAGCCTTGTTTGCATCTTCTTGTATGCTATTAGCGGTATCTGCAAGTTGATTTGCACCAGCTTGTAAATTATTAACAACTTTCGTTATTTCACCAGCTTTTGAGGCATCAACACCGATTTTTATCAAAAATTCTTCTAAAAACATTATTGCGCCTCACTTTGCTGTTGTTGCTTTTCTGCTAATTTAGTTTCAGCTATTACGTTATGCATATCGATAACATCATCAAGAGAATAAACAGTTCTAAGCTCGTGGAGCGTTGCATATTTATTTACGATAACGCCCCACACAAACCAATCTACATCGCTTTCTGAGCTATCTCCTCCAAGCTGAGCGTACTTAGATTGGATAATATGCCACTTGGTAAAAAACCCAAAAAATGGAATTTTAAACCCTCAACTATTACTTGATAGTAATGACTTCTGCGCGTGTTAAAAAACTCACCCGCTTCTTGTGGTTTTTGAAACAGTACTTTTTTACCGTTTTCATCTACCGCAGTGACATAATCAAGTATGAATTTTTCTATTTCAGCAAATTGTTCAGAGCCAATATTTGATGCTAGTTGACCAATGTCAACACCTGATTTATTTCCATTAAATGAAAAACAGCCCTGAAGTAGAGCTGTTAATTTTTTTAGGTATTTATTTGATTTGAAAAAATCTGCTTGTGTGAATGTATAAACTACATCATCAATAGTAAAATCTGTGCTTTGCATTATAAACCGCCTTTAATATCAAACTCTGCTTTAGTTGCTTTAAATGTCCACGTTACGCCGTTGTGAGCTGTGCCTCGTGCGTGTGTTGGAGGTGTTGTAAACCAGCACCCCGTTAGTAAAAACTCATCACCGTTGCGCAAATCTTTATAAGTAATTAATTTACCCGTTGCAGTTGTTGGGTTATTAATTTGAGCATTGCGTAACTGATTTAACTTCTGATTAGTTTCAGAATGCTGTAACGTTTTAATAGTAACAGTTGCGCCACGATTACATGAGTGAACAAAAACACCCTTGCCGTTAATGCCGTATGTGATATCGCCATCATCGCCAATGGGCGCAATACTGATAGCATCTTGCGCATTCTCGTAGCCCGTAATTTCAGTGCCGTCGATAGTCAAGACGGCATCCTCTAAAGAAAATGATTTAGACATATAAAATCCTTATCGATTGAATTGAACAATAATATCGACGCTATGACCTGCGCCAGCAAGTTTAAGAGCACAGTTAATAGGCATCATCTTGCGAGCTTCTCTATCCGCTGTATCTTGCATATCGAACGAATCAGAATAGAAATAGTAACCGTTAATATGATCGCCGTATGATAGCTCGCCAACATCTCCACCTGTCCATTTTCCAGAACCCAAGAACCCATTATTAATAAACTGTTCTCCCGGAATTTTCATTGCGCTAAGTAAAATTTCTTGCCCCCTATCAGTTTGCGGGATTTTAAACGGATTACCCTGTAACGTATTAAACATTTGCACTTGCGACACATTAATGAAAGCATCTAGACCAGCGGTTTCATCAATAAATGTACCGCCAAGCATAACGCCCTCAGCCAACATGTTTACACCCGCGTAATCAGTATAAAAATTTATACCCAAACGTCGGCATTTTGTTGCTTCGTTGATTGTGATTTTATCGTCTGATGTGACACTAACTTCTTGCTTGAATTTAACCGTTTTAGCCGTGTTTACACCTGTCCAAACCGTTGTTAGTGCAATTCCCATTAATTCAGCCGCGGCATGTGTATTGCCCTTATTGTTATACTGAACCATCAAACGACCGCTATTACGTTTTGATAGGGTTTTAAGTACGTTGTTATCAGTATATTCAATATTGGCTGGGCGAGTTTCGGTGTACGCCATAACCTTTGCGTTTTCAACGCCTTGGGCAACCACCCAATCGTGAGCCTCAACTAATTCAGCGTCAGTAATCGTATTAGCAAAATAAACGCCGTACCAATTCTGGTATTGGTTTTGTAACTTGCTAAGTGCTTCCGCAGGTGTTTCTTTGTTGTAAGTGATCGCATCTTCACCGTTAATTAGCGTACCTCTGCCGTCGATTAGATTAGTCATATTACCGACATATGTACCATCTAATTGCGCATCAAATACATAACCAAAATTAGCACCTTTACCCTCGGTATTTGCTGATAAGATAAATCGACTGCCGACAGCGTCATAAATGAATTTGACACCAATGTCATTTAGTTTTGCATTAACGACATTTGCCACATCTTGCATGCTTGAAACAGTAGAAAAATCTAGCTCTTTAACATCGATTTTTGCATCACCGAAATAGAATGACAGATAGCCGTCTGTGATATTTTTAAATTGAATATATGAAACCGCTAACGCTGAACCGTTTATTTTTGAACTAATCGCTGATGATGTGAAATTTTCTTTCATATATCTAGCAATTAATGCTGTTTTTGGTTTTGGTCGTGCTGAAAATAATGCGGAAGCCGCACGATACGCATCTGAATTAGTGCCAAATAAAGACGCTACACTGTTAACATCTGAAACAACGACGTAGCGAGTGTCTGGATTTGTAAATTCGTCGCACATTTCATCAGTGAAAATAGCAACTACGCTTAAATCACGCTTTTGTGCGCCACGTGGAGATTGCGGTAGAGTTACATCCACCACTTGACTAATTGGTAAACTCATTATTACCCTCTTTTTATGTTTAATTTAACTGTATCGCCACGCCTCAATTGAGCCTTGACGATCGGATTAATTGAAAATGTAAGATCGACCTGCGCACGCTGTTCTTTACCACCCGCAATAGTTGTTGGTAGACTTCTAATTTGTGAGCATTTAAGATATCCCATGCCTAACCGCTTTAGTCTTTGCCAAACCTCCGTTAATCGCATTGATTCGGTTAATTTACACAGCATATCGTAGGCATTCTTACCATAAGCATTGATTGAGATAGTGACCTCTCTGAGAGTTGATGCAATTTCTTCTTCATCTGTACCGTTGAATTTAACATCAGTACCGATATCCGATTGATACGCATTTAGTACCGTGATAAATTTATCCAGCTTTGAAACGTCCTGCATATTGTTAGCATCAAATACCAGTTCCTCAGGTAACGTCAAAACCTCCGCTATCGTGCGCCTGACTTCCATCATATCTAGTCGCGAGACAGTCGTAATAGCCATAATCACTCCATATTGATTCCGAAATCACTTTAAATCTCATACCGTGATGATGAAATAGCACGCCATTCGTTAGCTTTTCACGAGAAAATATCCTGACTGTTGGATTGTACCTATCGCCCTCCGGTAGTATTTGTAAATCATCATTACTGGCAGGTTGAATAATGCATGTAATGCTACCCAGTGATTCAAAATTAATTTTAGTAGCAAAAAACGGATCGCTTAAAAATTGCGATATTAATTCACGATTCATTTTCTCTTACCTCGTAAGTTATTGATGCCCGAAGTTGTCCAGTATCGATAAGTGGCTTATTAGCATCTTTGGCACGCTTCTTTTTCTTATTTTTAACTGGAGTTAACTTTCTTTTTAATGTTTCAGTGGTGTTAGGTTGAAATTCTCCATCAGTGATTTTTTCAATAATCTTCCCTTGAAGATAAGCACCAACTTTAGATAGAGCATTTTTGGGCGTTATTTGTCCAGATAAGCATTCTGTTACCATAACATTGGTTAATTGACTTAGGTTTTCGGCTTCTTCTACTGCTGTAGACCGCATAAAAGAGCGTTCAGGGATGCCTTTTTCTGGTACTCCAAATTCATGAATAAGCCCTAACTCAATATTGGTTATATCTGTGTTAGTGTCTTCTTCCGAGCTTTTACGTGGCTTTCCGTCACTTGGTATACCAACAACTAACTGCATACGGTTTAATCGCTCTGCCCGTTTTATCACAGCTTTCAACCTTTTACATATCTCTAACTCGCTCATCCAATAACTCCTATAGGCGTTATCAAACGACGTAACCGTAAGTATTCTTGACCGTATGATGTTGAAGTTAAATCGTAGTCACTTGGGTTGCCTGATGATGTGTTTTGTGATGTGTAGCCGATTGATAAACCGCCTGCTGATTTGCTTGATACTGATTTAAAGTTTTCGCCATTGTTAAAAATAACGTTATCGTCTAAATCCCGATTTAAAAAGCCTTTGATAGCTAATCGGTGCGCAGTGTAAGCAAATAAGCCGAGGTTATACAGCTTACCCCATGCTTTCTCACTCACAACTAGCGCACTGCTTTCTAAAAAATGCTTGATTGTGCTGTCATCGACTTTTGAAAATTCGGGGTATTCATCGCGAAAGTTCATAAATACCCCTTATTTATCAGGATTTATAGTCTACATACTGCGCAGATTTAGGCTCTTTCCACATGACGCCAGTGAATGCTGAACGATAACCACTTTGATATGAGAGTAAATCTTTTCGCATTACTTCTAAGATTTCTGGCATGTGTACTTTCATTTCAAGATAATCTTCGTCATGAGAATAAATAGCTAATCGAGATTTATTTTTATTAATCTGCTTAGCATATTGCGCTGGCACTTTAACGAAGTTGATGTTAAAGCTCTCATTTTGTGAGGCTTTACGTAGCGCAGCCATTACTCTATCTATTGCCGCAATTGGAAGTAAATCTGTACCGACGATTTGAGGGTTAGGATCGAACTTCTGCATCGCAGTCATAAAGTCTGCGGCATCCATCGCTATATGTGTTGGTTGAATGGTGTAGTTTGATCTTGACCAAACTTCATCATATGCACCAAGAATCATTTTTACGAATTCATCAGATGACATTTCAGCTAGCGTTTTGCCTGATGTGTCGTTATAAACTTCAACCTGCTTCCCAGTTAACAGTCCTTCTTGACCCGGCTTTTGTTCATGCCCAACATAACCCGCATACTGAATTGTGGCCACCGCATTCGCATACAAATCATTTTGTTTCTTGGCAGGTAAATTTATGCCCAGTTTCTGCGCTTTCTCAATTTCTTGTTGAGTGTATACAAGACCTTTAGCCCATTGAACTACTGGTGATTTTTTCGCTTCAATGGTGCTATCGATTGTTTCAAGTGATGTGGTTTTAATACCAATTACACCATTTTTAACAGACCCACGAACTTCAGTAACACCGTACTCCCATTCTTCGGTTGCAAAGTTCAGCCCATCAGTAACAGGCACAGCTTGACCGATGTTAATTTCTGGTAGTTCTTTTTCTTGTAACTGTTTATCACGCTCTAACAGCTGTTCTGTGATAACGTCACTATAATCTACATTTTCATATGCCATTATGCTTTAGCTCCTCTTGTTGCAACCTTAACCGATTGCGCATAACCTAATGTAATTGCCGCGCAGTGATTCCCATTACTAACACGTTCGACCCAGTAACCTAAGTCAATATTACCTTCTGCAACATTTGTGATTTTCCCAGCATCATCACCAGTTGGTACGATATAAACACGCTCACCACGCTTCAACTCGATATCATTTACTGCTAGCGCAACAACTGAATCGCCATGAGAGAAGTGTCCGATGTTGATGTGACGGTTATTTGGGTGCTTGTCGCCGTAAATATCACGCACGATAATTCCGTGAATTAAATCATTTGCTGATTCGATTGCTTTAATACCGCCGTCCGCATTAACTGCAACGAAAGTACCGCACAATAAATCTTTACCTGTTAAATTTTCTTCGCCCCACACCTTGCTGTCTGAGCTAGATACACGGTAAATAGAACCGGGTTGCATTGTCCCCTGTTCTGAATCCCAACTTGTAAAACTGTAACCCATATTATTTGCCTCCTAATCGTTTGCTTGCTGATTTTGCCGGTGCTTCTTTGCTGTCATTAAGCAACCTTGAAACAACCTTGTTTTTCTTCGTGCTTGTTGCTACTAGACCAGCATAAGCTGCTCTGATTTCTGCGTCTGTTAATTTTGATGCTTGGTCCTTTGTGTAAATACCATGATCGACCAATACACCGATACGAACATCACGACCACTTTTAGCGTCATTTAACTTAACTTTTGGGAATCGTGCTTTAGCATCATTCATCACACTGTCCTTGTCTTTTTCAGCCTCAAGTTCTTCAACGCGCGCTTTGTATTCGTCACGCTCTTTCTTAACTTGTTCAAGCTCTGCTGTTAAAGCCGTAATTCTGGCGTCCTTGTCGTCTTCGCCTGCTGTTGGTTCTTCATCGTTCAAAGCTTCAAGTTTTGCTTTTAGCTCATCGATTTGTTTTTGAAGTTCATCAGCCTTGGCTTTTGATTCTTCATCTTCTTTACCTTGAACTTCTTCCAGTTGTTTTGTGAGTTCATCAATCATTTTATTGATTTCCTCTTTTGACAACTCCCCCTCAGCATCATTTAGACGTTTACGAAACGAATCGATCAATGCGAGTAATTTATTTTTTTTAGGCATTAAATTTGCTCCTATTTTTGGTTTACTATCGTTTAATCTACAATCTGAGCCAGCGCGACCTTCGGCAACGATAGCAACATGATTGACCTTGATATTTTTGTGATAAAACTTACCGTTAACTTCTTGAATATCCGCAGGCTCATAACCAACCGATAATTCGCGAATATCTTTGTTTTTGAGTAACTCAATTGCTGAAGCATCTTGAATATATGCATCGCATACAATGTAATTACTCTCCACTCTTGGGTTCTGAACATGTCCAACCGTTTTGTTTTTCCAATCGCTAGCATCAACTGACTTTTTGTCCGGATGTGTGATTGTGATTGGCATACCATCAATTGATTTAAGTGTGTCTGGTTTACTGAGTTCTTCAATTGTTCTATTAACATCAACAAGCTTGTTTGCTCTGCTGTCAGTTAACCCAATTTCATGACCGTAATACTGTAAAACTCCGCCTTTAGTGATTTTTGCAGTTGTTTTTAAGTAGCCTTGCGGTGTTATTTCCCAAGCCATAAAGCCCTCTTTTAGACGTAAATAATCCTGCTCAGTTAAGAGCATGGTTTGATTAATTTTGTTTTGATTAGAATTTAATATAAGGAATAGCTAAACATCGGCACTGATAATCTTCGCCACATTTGCCAATGTATCCGCCAATTGACTTGCGCTTTTTCCATGTTTTACCCTCATCGTCTGAGTAGATTGTAGGGTCTGAATATTTGCATAACATGTTATTTAAAACTAAATGCGATTCACGCTCCCGTGCGTCACCTGTGCCTTTCCATTTGTAAATGTCAAAGCCCAGTTTTTTATTGCGCTCTTCTTCAAAATCAGCGTTAATTTTAGCTGTTTGGTCTCTTGCAATGAGTTTTGCACGAGAGTACGAGACATTGCCTCTTGCACGAATTTCATTAATTAGCTCGCCATGCCTAAAGCCCTTTTTGTAGTTTGTGAAAACATTTGAACCGATATCATTGATAAAGTCATTTTTGATTGATGTTATTAGCTCGACATTTTGCTGAATAGCTACTGCTAACGTATCGCCCAAAATTTCTTTTTCAACAATACTTGAGAGGTCAATATCAAACGCATTTTTAAAATTTCGAGTAAATTGTGTCTTATTCTGATAGTGAACCTTACTCACGAATCGAGTAGCCAATAATTTGGCTCTTTCCTCAATGCGCTCACCAGCAATTGACGCCAGCACTTCGATTAAAGAGTTGATGTAATCATCATCACTAATGGCGACAGCATCAACCAAGTTCTTTTTACTCAGCGCATCAGTAATTCGGTTTATCATCGCTCGAATAAAATCAGCTAACGCATCACGATAATAAACCTCAGCTCTTTTGCTGGGCGTTGTTGGTGGTAAAAACCTATCACGCCCCTGTAGCGAATTCTTCAGTAGAGAATAAATCTCCATCTTTCAAATCCTCTTCTGTAGTGTTAATTAGCAGTTTGCGCGCGATTAACTCGGTTTGCGCCACTTTATCAGGAATAATATTAGCAGTAACCAAAGCAGAAAAAGCACTAGCAAATTGACTAAATCTGGCGGCTTCTTTGTCTTCGTTAACCACTTTTATCGACGGGTATTCAAACGTTAGCCCATGATTCGGCATCATCTTATCAAGAATAAATTTATCGATAAATTCTTGAGCTGGTCGCAATCTGCTTTCTTGTAATGCGTTGATTGTGCCGTGGTACGATTCTAAGTCTTCTTCACCTGTGGAAAAGCCACTAGCAGATAACCCAAATAGCACTGTAATTGGTCTATCTAGCGCACCCGCGGTAACGGTAATGAGTTTTGTTAAAACCTCAGACAATCCGCCATATGTTGCTGTTTTTTGCTCCCAGCGACCTTGAGCTTCACTATTACCAGCATCAAGCGCAATAGCATTCATTGAAGATTTAGTATGATTAATTAGATTGATGAATTTTCTAATATCATCCTCTTTGCCTTGAGCTACCTTTGCTATCAAATCGGGAATAAACAACACATCAACATTACTATCTTGAATAATATCGCCAATGCATGTAATCGTTGTGTCAAATAAGCGAATAGCATTGTATTTATTTTGTAGGTCCGATATGCCAAATTGATTTCTATCTGTTAATTTTGATTTACCTAGTTTCAATCTGTGACAACGTGAATGATGAACCTTGTTATTTTTCCCGATTGTGTAGTGAATTGGCTTGCCAAAATTCGCTGACTTCAAATCATCATCAATATTACTATCTGGATTAAACTCATTTTTAGTTAACACAATAAAGCGCTGAATATCTTCGATATCCGATAATGGCAGTGACAAATCATCGGCGTCAGTAATGGCGACAATTAACGCATCACCGAACAATGAACTAAACGCCAAAAACTTCTCTTTTATTTCGTTTAGTTTTAATCGGTTTTCTTTTTCGATAACGAGTTTTAGCAGATTTTCATCATAATCACCACTAAAAACCCTTGGCAATTTGAGCATGTCCTCCGCTGTTTTATCGATGTATTTACCTGTCAGCCACGAACTGCTATACATGTTTAATAATTGTCGGTCAGATATTTTTTTGTTTGAATATTTCACCGAATCGTTTTTGTTACCAAGCGATGTATACAGGCTTTCTACTGAATCAGTAATATAATTTGCTTGTGTCATAACACATCCAAGATTGATAATTTGTTTTTAATATAACCGTCTAACGAGTATCGAACAGCATCCCAGCAGTGATTATTTGCATCAACAATAATTGGTAACACCTCACCCGTCATCCTATCGGTTTTATAGCTATATAACCGTGCTTCGGTTGCGGTATTTTTACAACGAGGGTGGATAATAATTTTCTTAAACCCTCGCAGATATGCGATACCGTCCTCAACACTGCCCTGCCATTTTTTTGCAGCTGAGATATTAAAACCCTTGCGCTTGATGTGGCTAATAGTTTCGGGTCTTGAACAATCGCCCTTGATTAGCCATTTTCTTGCTTCTGGCACTGAATCATAAAAAGTTGGCATTTCGTCGAGTTCGATATTAACGCCGTATGCTTCATATTCGATGTACAGACAATCATTTAGAATAAATGAGCGGATTAATGTATTCGGGTCATTAGCAAAGCCGAAGTCAGCACCAAATAATAAACGGTCTGCTTGTTTGTGCAGGTTGTCATCAAATTCTTCAACAACATATCGGCCACTTAAAACTTGTTTATCTGAGTTTTCAAGATAAGCACCCTCCCACACCCAAGCGTATGATGCGTAATCCAATCGGGCTAAGTCGTTTAATCGTTCTTGCTCTAAAACGTCAGGGAAAAATGGATTATCGTTATAATTCATCTCAACGATAATAGCGTTATCTGGCGGGGTTTGTCTGAATCTTACATCGGTTGGGCTTCCCTCGGTTTCAGGGTTCCACGTTACCCATATTTCGGAGTTGGTCTCACGAACCGTCGGGGTTAACTTTCGCCATGCGATTTCTGAAACATTTTCCGCTTCATCAACCCAGCATAGTAATATGCGTGCTTTTGATTTAATACTATCCAAGTTATGACGTAAACCACAAAACACATAACTAACTAATCCGTTTTTGGTCCTGATATAGTTTTGACCGATGTCATAATAATCAGCTAACCAGTCAACTGAGCGAATAGCTTGCTTGACTTCTTCCATGGAAGAATCAGCTAACGAGTTCATGAATTCACGAGCACACAGTATTACACCGCTTACCCCTGCTTCTGCAAATTGATAACCTTTGATTGCCGTCATTAATGCAAATGAACGAGTTTTAGCGCTACCTCGACCGCCGTACGCTCCTCGATACCTGACATTTTCGGCTACAAACATAGATATCAATTTTTTGGGTAACTGTATTTGTGCTGTTGTCATAATATTTACTCTTTGGGTGTAACTAACTCTATTCGTGTTGGTTTTGGTGACATCGAGCCGTCTGATGACTGGTGATCGATTTCTTGTTTTTCGCTATAGCCATGATTAGATAGCATTAGCTTTGTAATGGTTGGATTGAATGAGCTAGTTAGCCCACCATTTATTAGTTTATTCTCTTGTAACGTTTTAATTGCTTCTAGCGTGTCGGAAAACTCTTTGTTTTGTTTTGCGTATTCATACATTGATGACTTGTGCTTACCGAGATAACAAGCAAGACCTGCAACACTTGGCACTACATCCCCAAATGTTTCGTAGCCCCCAAGTAAGTATTGTTTAGCCTTAATTAAGCATTCGGCTAGTTCACTTGGGCGACCCACTTTTTTCTTTTCGCCCTTTTTCATAATCTTTCCTTTTATGCAGCCAGAATAAATTTAATCTGACCTTTTGTATTAAATATTGTTGAGCATCGAGCCTCAAAATCTTTGTAATCAATACAGCCTTTTGCAATTGTTGTTATTGCTATTAACTGGTCTTCTACTGCTTTTAGTGCGTCTGGTTTTAAGAATTGATGTATTTTTTCGCCTTTCTTGGTGCGCTCTTTGATGCTCAGATAAACCTTTTTAGGTAGCACGACACCATAAACCCATTTTTGCGTTATCAGCCCAAATAATGATGGACAACCGCCAATATGATTATTGAATGGCAAGTTAGTCATTTTTGATAATGCCTGATAAAAAGGTTGTTGGAATCGCTTTTCCCATGTTTGCGGTTGACTATAAGTTAGTATTGCTAATACTTGCTCATCTGTATAAGTAACAGCCTGAGAACGAATAAGCTTATCAATTTGCTCATCACACCATATCTCAAAATCAACAGATAACCAACGTGCAAATCTAACCGCCAACTTAGGATGAATCCAAGTACCACCATCATGTTTACCTCTTTTGGTTTTTAAATACGAGATTTCACCGTATTTAGATTGTAACGCTTTGATGTAATTGATTGTATCTGGAAGTCTTAGCCAATCGTTTGGGACCTTGTTGAACTTTTTAGCCGCTTCTGTTGCGTTAATCCATCCATCATCATTGAAACCAACTTGATGACCCTTAAAATCGAATTTAATAATATTCATGGTATTCTCCATTAGAAATGAGTTTTAGTCACACAGGGAACCAGTCAAGAGAGGTAACCATGAAAACCATCTGGTGCCCTCTAAAACTCATTCCTAAGTGGCTCTTGTTGTTAATTGCCGTGTGATGGCAAATTTCAGACATAAAAAAACCGCAATTAAGCGGTTTGATTAAATATGCAGTTATTTTTTATAACCGCCCGGGATTTTTTATAGTTTATGCGGTAAAAGTGAATAGTTATTTATACAGGTGCTTAATTGACAAGCTATTAATGATGAGTATCTAAGTTAGTAGTTTTAAGGGGAGTTGGTTCACGGTCGCCAAACTTAGAAGCCAGATCCCCTAGTACGAAGAAATTAAACATGATACGGATAAAAATGTAACAAATTGTTTAATAACACTAATAGAATAACTCAGACACAAAATACCGTCAAGTTTCATTTGCCACTAATTTCCCTTATCGCCCTTTTATCCGCATTACACTGCCTAAGTTCGTTCAATAATTCAGTGTACAAAACTGGACACTGTCCCCAAGTGATTCGTTTATCAATATGAGGCTCGTTATTTGGCTGTGTTAGCGAAGCAGGAATATTGCATTGATAAACGTACTCAGTTTTTACCGCTCCGCATCCAGTCAGACACGTTACTAGGCATAAAATCATTAGCACATTGATTATTTTTAAGCGCATCTTTTATTTGCTCTTGAAGTTGTTTAATTGACATAGCGTCTTGAGCTTTTTCTTGCTCTCGTTGCGTTATAATTTGATTGTTTTTAGCAATATCCCGGTTCAACTGTTCGATTTTTCCGAACAGTTCAGCGTTATCTTTTTGTAGACGTTTCTTCTCTTGATAATTGCTGTAACCGAAATAGACAGCAAAGACAAAAACAGCAATGGTTAATGCGATGCTTAATATCTTTTCTTTACTCATACCAAACCACTTAAATAAACCGTTTTACCGCCCTGCTTAACCGCTGTTAACACTATTTGACGATTGTTAGTTGGGCTAAATCCAATATGGACCCATTGGTTGTGCTCTTGAATTAATTTATCGAACTGTACCCCAGCCTCAATCAAACGCCGACAAATTTCTTTAGGTGTTCCAAATGATGATTTAAAATCAACTGCCAATCCTTGAGTATGAGCACTTGTTGCTACACCGCCAACTTTAGCATTTAGTGCAGGGCAGCGATATCCAGACGTGATAATAATTGGCTTACCTAAAGCTTTTCTTACTAACTCAAGATGAGTAGCTGTTAATTGCACGTTAGGCATTAAATCGGCAGGCACAGAGTTATCAATTTTTAATCTGCTGGCTGTTGTCGAGCGCGTAAATTCTTCTAGCGTAAAATGTTCAGTTAGCTTGGTCATCGTTGTTATCAACCCTTTTTCTTAACATTGAATTTGATATTTGACGTAATTTATCAACCCCTAAAAATCCAATTGCGCCACCAATAAAAGGATTCATGCTGACAGGCAAACCAAAATAATCTAACCCACTGCTAGCGGCTAATGACAACGCACCACACAATAACGCTTCTACCCATTTACGACGTCCACCCACACCATCATACGTTAAACGACCGTAGGCGATGATGATGGACAAAACGACGCCATAAATTAACGGCGCATTCGATTGCAACCATTCCATGATTGATGATTTATACATGTTATTATTCTTCTTGTTAGTTAATGATGTGACAGCGTACTAGCTAAATGTTAGTTATATGTGTGTCTAGCTTTGCTGTCGATTCTGTAGAAATAAATAGACCTAAACATGATTACAGAGGTTTAGGCACGGTCACGACTCGACGACATCAATGTCGCCGACATGCATGAAATTTGGACATGAAAAAACCGCAATTAAGCGGCTTCATTTAATAATTCTATTCGGTAATAAATATATAAAAAAACAATATTTTTTGATAAATAGTGTTGACTTTTACTGTAGGATACCTTACAATAATAACCATCAAGTAAGGGACTTGATAAGGTAAACCCCCGACCTAAGACGAGGGCTTAAGGAGAAGTAAAATGAAGTTCAAAATACTCATTTTAATTCTGCTACTTTTGATTAGCTCGCCAGCATTCTAAAGTAGTTCAAAGGAGAGGGAAACCTCTCCGATGACCTTAAATATATCAACTATTATTTAATAAATCAAGGTGGTTATATGGCATTAACAAGAGCCGAAATTAACGAACGAAGCAATGAAAAACGAGGCATTAAAAATAAAGCCTTTAAATTAAATATAGACGATATCGCAATGATTAAACAAACGGCTTTAGACTTAAATATATCAGAAGCCAAACTTGTAGTAGAAGCAATTAAATTCTACAGAGAAAACAAAAAAGCCTCTTAATTGAGGCTTATATGTAACTATTTACACTGTTGAGTAATGAACTTATTATCATTACCCTGAATTTTTTCTATTAGCTTGTTGCGCTCGCATTCCCATTTTTCAGGCGGAAACATTTTATCCCACGCTGTCATCAGCTTTTCTTCTTGATTAGATAAATTAATTTTGTATTTATCAGACATATATAGATATGTGCGAGCTATCATCCCTCGAATTTCATCTCTCGGCTGAAATTTTCTTTCTTTGAAATCTACAGCCGTTTTACATTGTCCGTATTGATTAAATTTGTCCGTAAACTGCGAATAACGATAGTTAGAACGGTCTCCATTTACTTCACCGATAGCTGGTTGCAAGTTGTGCATGTCACCTTCCATTTTATTAAAAGTAACATCTTTTTTACACGCTGTACGTCCACCATCACGCCAGCACTGCAAGTGACGTCCAAAATTTTCGGCAGGCATAACATGCTCCCATTCAATGCGTTCAGCTCTATTTAAATTCTTTCTTGGCTCATATCCGCATTTAGTGAAATTAACAATGCCTTTCTTGCCAGTAAATACGAACTCACAACCACAATAAAAGGTAGTCTGTTCAGGATTTGATTTATATAACTGGACTAATTGTGTTTTTGCGGTATTAAAATTTTGAGCTGAATTAGCAAATAAGGGAATAATAAGGAGAACTACAAGAAACTTTTTCATAAATCCATTTGAAGTAGAAAATAAAAGCCAATCTTTTTGTTTTATCTTGATTTTTATGCGCTCTGAACCGCACTATAGACATATTATCTGTTTAAACGTTTAAACAGTCAAGTTATTAATTCTAATTTTTTATTTATTTTTTTCTAAAATTAATTTTGCTCCCTCCAAAATCAGATCATGATTAGAGCCTGCAACATCAACAGCTTTTTTTATTAGTTCAAGATCTTCACTATTAAAGCGTGCGCCAAACATTTTTAATGAAGCTAACCTTTTTTTTTCATATACAGTATCTGCTTTTTTTTGTGAATCACTTCGACTTTTTTTTTCAGTCATCTTTTAACTCCATCTTCTCGTTAAAATAGTCGCGATCACCCATTTTCGATTGATATCGATATGCATTAATTTGCTTATTATTTTTTGACATTAATAGCAAATGCCGGCTATCAAATTCTTTATTTAGTAAATCGAAAAATGCCGCACATGCGACATTAAAGCTATTTGTATTAGTTCGTGTATCAACAAGAACCTGGCTAGTGCCTTTTTTAATTTGTTTAATTACATAAACGCGGTACATTTAATTCCCCACAATATACTTGATAACACCTTTACCACGTCGATCTGTATAGATTTTAGTTGACCCCAAAGATCTATGACCTAGCAAATTATTAATATTTAAACCTTGTTCATTATACAACAACGCAGATAGAGATCTAATCTCATAAAACGACGGAGCCAATCGCCCATCATTTGCAAAAATTCCTGCGGCTTCTCGCATTTTTGAAAACCAAGTTGTCAATGAATGAGATGAGACTTTTGCTTTTCTCCGATCGCTTTCAACCAAGTATTTTTTACCTCTAGTCATGACAAACAAATCGCGAATTGATGTCCCGATTGCTTCAAGTTTCAAATCAAGAGGCATAGATACAATCACACCGCTTTTAGCTGTTCTGACATTCAAATAGTCGTTTTCAATATCGTCCATAGCTATATTAACAATTTCGCATGGGCGACGTCCAGTGACCAATGCTGTAAGCATTCCAATATAAAAATATTCAGGCGCGCACAATTTTGCGATTTTCAAAATTTTTAGAAATTCATCAAGTTCAAGACGTTCACGCTTAACTTTGCAGATCGGTCGCTCAAGCCTTGCAGCGGGGTTATTTTCAATAATACCTCTTGACCATGCTGTATGAAAACTCTGTTTTATAAATAAATATGTTCTAACCGCTTTATTTTGTTTTTTTTGTTGCCAAACCTCATCTATAATTATAAACAGATCAAGCGTTCTAATAATATCCATTGGGCGATTACCTATCTTTTTTCGTATGAAATTCGCAATATAAATTTTCTCTTGAACTGTTCTAAATGTTATATCACGTTGCTTTTGAATTTCAATAAATTGATCTAACCATTCATTAACACTGATTGTAGCCATAAAATCCTCTTTTTGTCTAGAAGCTCGGAGCCTTCCGAGCCAGTTTTAGAAGTTTAACTATTTTGAAAATTCAACTAATTTAGTTGTTAAATTTTCCAACTGTTTTGCAATACTTAATGCTTGTTGCTTTAAGTTATTTATTTCAGTTCTTAACTGTTCTACATCGCTGTCATTGTTAACAATGGTTTCAGTTTCAAGATTGTGTGTAGCTATTATTTTGTAATTAATATCATCTCTATTTTCTAAAAATTTTAATGCGCCTAGTGGCAAATCAAGAATTCTAAAAACAGATTCAGATTTAACTACAGTTAACCAGTTTTTTACTGAACCGCCAGACTTAATTTCACCACTGACAAGCACAATACCATCGCCAATAGTGGCGCCTGAATCTCTACCACGTGCACCAGCAATAATACGACCTGCCAAGTAAATTGAATCTTGATGCCCAAGCAAATTGTCATCTCCCACTGTAATATCAACATCCACAAATGTTGTTTCAGAGCCATCATTACCATAAACTTCAAGCAGAATCTCTTTTACTAAATCTTCAGATCTAATATCAAAAGACCATGATTTTGATGAGTAATCGTATTGCCCATTAAGTTTTCTTGCTTTAGAAGAAAATAACGGATTGTACTGAGATGTTACATTAATTGTTTTATTAGATTTTTTGATAGAAACTTGCATGATATATACCTTATTCGATAATCACGGTTCCCGCCGTGTCGGTTGAGTTATTCTTAACTCTTGTGATATATAATATATCGGTATTCCGATAATGTCAACGCCATTTTTTATTTATTTTTAAAATTTCCCGATTTCGAAAACAATTCGATGATATGACCTCTAATAAAGCATTCTGCGGCAAGTAATGTTTTAGTTATTTCTGTTGTTTGCTTACCTAAAATTCGAGCTTGTTTACTGCATGAAATTTCACGAAGATAAAAAGAAGTTAATACAGCCCAGTGTTCAATATTATCGGATTTAAGTCTTAACACCGCATTATCAACAATTTCAGCTTCATCTTCTGTTAAATATTGACGATAATCAAAATCCATTGGCGCACCATCAATACCTGCCGATTTTGATGGGTATTCTGTTCCCATTCTTTTTAAAATACGGGTGTTTTTCCATGCCGTTAAAATATCTTTAGTTTCTCTCATTGCTCCCCCAATTTACTTATAGATAATTCTATTCTGCCACCCTTGATAACTTCTTTTCTTTCGCTGTGTAATACATCTATTTGCTCATCATCTAAAATGACACCGCTATGAATTAATGCATCAAAAATAGCTTTATTTATATTATCTAGGTCTCGTTTTCTTCTATCTGGCATATAAGCTTTGATATCAACCATTACCCGTTCAGATAGCTTCTTATCAGCTTTATTCTGCAACACAATAGCTATAACGGCGTTTCTAAATTTAATGCCGTCAGGTTTAATGTATCTTCGCTTTCCTGCCGTTCCCCAATAATGATTAACCGTTGGAGGATATGGCAAAGTCAGATGAATCATAATCTAATCTTCCCTTCTTTGATTAGTATGTCCTGAGTTCTAATTACACCCTCAGCGTGCGCTAATCTAACGAATTCATGCTCGTGATTTCTTGTCCTGCGGTCGATTTCATCATGACAAGCTGAGCAAGCCCAAGCTCCTTGTAAATCATTCGGCTTCATACCTATGCCACACGTTCCTGCCAGTCTGTAATGAGCTAGTACTGTAGTCTCTGGATTATGATTACAGCACGGCAATCGAACCGTGCACTCTCTCCCTCTTGCTTCTTTAGTTAGCCTGCTCATCGTTAACCCTGTTTAAATTATGCTGATTAATGTATTCTCTGCGTTGTTCTCTAACTATTGCAATTGCTCGCTCTAATTCTTGCTCTTTATCATCGTATAGTTTCAGTTGTTCTTTGTGTGTGTTAATCATTATTTTCAGCCTCTTTTATCATTTGCTTAATTTCTTCAATACTTGACGTGCAAAGATATCCAGGTGCTCCGCAGCTATTTGTAACGAGAACTATTACTGATTTGAAATCACCGTAATTCTTGACAGTTTCCAACGACACTATACTGTCAATACTAATCGAAACTTTGTGTGTTTTTGCTTGATTTTCTTTAACGTTGTTGCAACACTCGACAACAACATCAACAAATTTTTTCTTACTTGTTTTACTTGCTTCCGCCCTTTTAATTACATCTTTTATTAGCTCTGTTTGTAATTGCTCAAACTGTTTATCTGTCAATTTAATTTCCATCATGCCACCTTTGATAATTGGTCTTTGTACCAATCAAATATTAATAAATCTGACTTAGACTGCTCGCTCCAATTGACGCCCTTCTTAGCTCCAAATGCATATGCTAACTCCAATAAATCACTTAATTCTTTTTTACTCATTGTTCTTGTTGATTGACCTAAAACAATAAAGCCTGTCCCATCTAAATTGGGTACCGTTTTTTGTCCTTTTAGTGTTGCTGTAAAAACGTGCTTCCATTCTTCTGGAGTTAGCGTTAATCCGTGCCAATTAACTTGTTTCGATATATCCGTTAATGTTGCCCACATACGGGCGTTTTGCTCTAAAGTTCTAGTCATCTCTTGAATACAAACTACTAATGGATTTTTACTATCAACTGGTAATGAGCGAATAAAATTAATTAAATTGTTTTTTACTGTTTCGCTAACTAGTTTAAATATTTTCTTATTTGCCATTACTTAGTTGCCCTCCAACATCAATGCAAAGATGTTTTTTATTTTCAAAAATCTTCTCGTACTCGTTTGCTTTTGCGATATCTTGCTCTAACGCATCTTTTTTACCTGCCCTGATTCGATATTTCAGAATGTTACCTAGGCAAAATCCCCTAAACTGCTCTACAGTCATGCTACGCGCTATGATGTCGATAGATTCGACACCCTCGATTATTTGGTAATGTTTAGGATTTTTTACGTTGTCACTCATCACCCGATCCCCCGTCTAATTCAGCCCGTGCCTGCCAAATTAGTAAAATGAGTCCAATTTATCGGTTGGTGTCCGTCTTTTATGATTGTTGCTGTTATTTTGTAAGCCATTTCTGTATCAACTCCCTCAATTTTGCCTTATCTTCTTCTGAATATTTTTTAACTCGTTCTGCTAATTGCTGTTTAATCTTTGCCGTATTAGCTCCCCTGCTCTTTATCTCTCTCACATAGTCGTACGCTATTTTGTCGAGCATGTGATTGAGTCCGAGCGGGCAGTGGTTAACCTGCTCTCGCATATTTACGCTCTTTCTTAACTGGTTCTGTGTTTGCTCTAGCTTGTGATTCGAGCTGATCTACTTCATAAATGCGACCATTGCTAATGCCTGCAAAAACAGTGAAATTACCTGAGCCATGGCGATTTAAAGCAACGTTAATTTCCATTAAGTTTTTATCTGCGTTATCGTTGTAAACTGCATCACGATAAATACCCACCCAATAATCACAGTCTTGCTCAATTTGCCCTGTGTCACGGCTGTCGCTTGGTATTGGTCGTTTATCCGCTCTTGATTCAAGATTACGATTTAATTGAGTTAACATAACAACAACGCAATTAAGCTCTTTAGCCAATGCTTTTAGCCCTTTAGTGATTGCGCCATAAGCCAAGTCATTGCGAGTATCATCACCAGTTTTTTCTTTCTCCATTAGAGTTAGATAGTCAACCATGATCATGCCTATTTGCCCCTTTTCTCTTGCCATTCGTCGAGCTTCTGAACGGATATGCGATAGTGTGATCGCAGGTGTATCGTCAATGTAAATGTTATCGGTGTTTGATAATTCGTTGAGATGATGCATAACGCGCGCAAACTCTGAATCCGAACCTAAACCACCGTCATAGAAAATATTGCTGTTTACTGCTGATTCTTGGGCTAAAATGTTTTCAAGCATTTGCTCATCTTGCATTTCTAACGAAAACATTAGTACGGGTAGTTTTTCATTCATCGCGCAATGACGAGCCATGTTGATCTCGAATGTTGTTTTACCCATTTTTGGACGAGCACCAACCACAAACAGCGAGCCTCTAACCAACCCTTTAGGTGCTAATTTCTCATCTAATGCTTTGATTCCAGTTGATAAACCACGCGCACTATCTGCGTTTTCTAATCGTTGCCCAAGGGTTTCTGTCCATTTATCAGCAATTGTTTTTAACGACTTAAGTCCAGTTGTTTTACCAGTTTTGTTATAGTCATCAATTTGCGTAAATAGCGCATGAATAGCTGATATTTTGTCGCTAGTAGATAGATTTGATTTCTCAAAAATCATAGCGCTACAGTCGTTTAATTTTTGCAATGTGTAACGTTCAATAGCTTTATCTCGAACGATTCCAGCATAGGCTGTAACGTTGATCATCGACGGCGTATTTTTGGATAATTCAGCCAGATAAGCTAAACCACCGCAATCTTTCAAAGTTCCTTTTGCTTCCATACTGTCTGACAAGGTAATCAGATCAATCGGGTAGTTTTTACGATTTAATTCAAGCATTTCAGAAAAAATAACCTGATGATGTCTGCTGTAGAATGATTCTGGCTTCAATGAATAGATTGCTTTTTGGCAGCGGTCTGATTGAAAATCTAACATCATTGAGCCAAGCACAGCTTGTTCAGCAACTAAGTCATGTGGGATCACGTTCATAGCGTACCCTCCACAACTTTCAAGTATGTACTTGGTTTTATGATGTAATCGAAATCAGCACGCCAGCCCCTGTCATTTTCGCCGAAGTAAAACGGTTTTGCATGGTCCACAAAATCATAAAAATAATTAGCCAAGTTTTGGAATGTTGGTTGATCAAGCTCCTTGAGTAATTTCTTCACTGCGTTTTTTCGTGCAGTAGTCATTTTTTGAATTTGAGGTAATCTGTTTTCTACAGCATCGTTGTATGCATCCATGACCAAATCAAAATCAATATTATTTTCTTTTGTAATATTGTTTTTAATAGTGTCTTTTGTAGAGTGACATTTTTTGTCACTGGTGGTAGTGACATTTTTTGCTACTGGTTCCATGCATTTTTTGCTACCAGTGACATTTTTTGTACCTACATTTTTTGCTACTGGTTCTGATGTTTCTAACACTAGTGAATATTCAGTAATTTCACCATTATTTTTAATTGCATTGATCAAACCTAAATTTGTTAATTCAGATAGAGCTGCATAAACAGTTCTCTTGTCTTTTATCCCTAAATATTGCATAAATTGAGATATGCTGATTTTATCGCTTGTTTTGCCCCATCCCGTAGTTTTGCGAGTAATCAGTAAATAACAACGTAACGCATTAGCTGACATATCAGCCATTAATTCATCAATAACAGCGTTTGGTACTTGAAATGAGTTTGAAATGAATTTACTCATTAATTAACCCTCATAGAATATTCAGCATACTTCTTGCCGTTTCGGCTTTTTACCATGCGGCTATCTATTGAATGACCACGTTTTTTTAAGTCATAAATACGCGCACCTAGCCTAAGACAACCGTATTGATCTAATGCCTGTAACTGATTAATGGTTTTACCACTTTGCAAATGTCGTAAAATGTTTTTGCATTGGCTTTGTGTGCTTTCATTGTTCAATGTGCTCATGAGCGACCTCGAATAACAGACCAGTTGACATCAGGTCGGAGCTCTTCGCATTTAACTGCTCCGTTTGTTTTGTCTTCTATATCAATTGCTTTTTCTATTGCTATTGCGTTAACGTTGTTTAACCATTGCCAAACTTGTGACTTAGAGACATTAAGTTTTTTAGACGTCTCAACTTGAGAGCCACCAAAGAAATCAACGACCTTTTTTATTGCTGGATTTTTCTTTTTCATATTGCCTCATGTATAAAAATAAAATACATAATAAGAAAAGTATAATTTGACTATACAAATAAGTAAAGTATTTTTATACGACAAAAGTATAAAATTACTTTACTATCTTAAAAAAGGAGAAAATATGGATTTAAATGTCGCTGAATGGGTTAAACAATCCCGGTTAAAAGCTGGTTATACACAAGATCAACTAGCTGAAAAATTATCAATGACTAAAGGTAATGTCTCAGCCTTTGAAAATGGCAGAACATCGCCTAGTTTTAATGTTATGTTAAAAATATGTAATATTTGTGACGTATCGTTGCCAACAAATGAATTAAAAACACCGACCGAAGAAACTGCAGTGATAATTGATGAATTAACAGTTAGAGCGGAATGTGGAACGGGTGAATACAATGATTACTTTGAGCTTCGAGGTGGTTTATCTTTTAGTAAAGAATGGCTGAAAGAAATGGGCATCAATCCAAAATATTGCTATGTAATATACGCAAAAGGTTTAAGTATGTATCCGACATTACAGGATGGACAAGCTGTTTTAATTGATACAAGCCAAACAATGCCAATTGAAAATAAAGTTTATTTGATAATGAGAGATCTTAACGGTCTAATCATGAAGCGAATCACTAGAGATAAAAATGGGGACTGGATCTACATCAGTGATAACGCTGACAAAAGTGCATTTCCAAATATGTATGCTTTTCAAAATGATAAAATAATTGGGCGGGTTGTTTGGACTGGAGGTAATGCTGGTCTGTAACCTTAGCGGTTGTGCGTAGAAAATTTAAAAAGATGGGGAAATAATTATTATGGCTGTAAGATTTAGGAAAAGAATAAAAATAATTCCGGGCGTAAAACTAAATTTAAGCTCAAGTGGTGCTAGTGTTAGCTTAGGTGGAAGAGGAGCTTCACTAAGCATTGGGAAAAAAGGCACATATGGCAATTTAAGTTTGCCCGGCAGTGGTTTGTCATATCGCACAAAGTTATCAAGCAATCAAAACGTCAAACGACCGACAACAACACAAAAATCAATATCAGATATCTCGATAAAAGTTAGGATAAATGAAGACGGTTCTGTTGAATATTTGAATCCAAATGACAATACACGTTTACCCGAAAATATAGTCTCCGATATCAAAAAAAATAACAAAGAAGTATTAATATCCATTTTTAAACAGGCTTGTAAAAAAAATAATGACGGTTTAGATTTACTAGATAAACTTCATTTGACTGCAATGCCACCATCTGATACTAGAATTTATCATAAAAAAGATTATCCTGAGCCTCGACCACAAAAAACAAAGTTAAAGGAAAAAAACTTTTTCAGCAAAATATTACCTTTTATTGAAAAAAATCGATTAAAATTCAATGAATCTATGGAGATTGCATATAATGAAAAACTGAAAATTTGGTCTCAAAAAAAAGAAAATTTTGATAAAAACGAGAGTGATATAGCATATAGAATCAACGAATTACTAGCTTCTGGCAATGAAGAAGTAATAAATTCTGAATTGGTAACTTTATTATCCAATATTTCATTTCCAAAGGAAACTAATGTCGATTTTGAGATAAATGAAGATAATTTAGTTCTTGATGTAGATTTACCAGAAATTGAAGACATCCCGAATAAAAAATATACGGCATCAGATAACTCTCTAAGAATTTCAGTAAAAACGATTTCTGACACAGAGCGAAGAAAAATATACATGACACATATTCATTCTATAATTTTTAGAATAATAGCTGATGTATTTAGTTTGATCCCAACAATAAAAAGAATTACCCTTTCCGCGTACTCGCAGAGGCCGAACAATCAAAATGGAAATATAGAAGATCAGTATCTTGTGAGTGTCAATATTAATAAAGCGGAATGGAAGTCAATCAATTTTAATAATATTGAACATATTGATGTGGTTGAATGTTTTAATCAATTTGATCTGATTCGCGACATGAGTAAAACTGGGGTATTTAAAGCTATTACTCCTTTTGCAACAATCATAAGAGACAACAATGAAAAGGAGCAAGAAGAAGTAAGCGAGCTTAAATATCCTGATGAAGATAACGGTTTATCAGCAAAGGAATCACAGAAAAGAGAAGACAAACCACAACATCAATCGCTTAGTATATTACTTATAATTGGGATTATCTTTTTTCCATGTATTTTCGCTTGGTTCACCTTAAAAAAAGGGTATTCTAAAACAGCAAGGATTATCAGCTTTGCGTGGATGGTGTTATCGATTATTGCATATTGCTCATAAATTAATAAATAGAAAATTACCATCAACCGCCTCATGGGCGGTTTTTTTATACCTGAATCCCACCTCTACTAATATAACCATACCAAAAAGATTAAAAAATAATCAATCAGTATATTTTTTTTATACTTTTGTTTAAAAACAGTTTACATAAAGTATAAATATACTATACTTAATCACATCAAAACAAATCAACTTAACCAAAAGTTGAAGCTCTTTAAAAATTCGGAAAGTCGGGACAACTTATAAAGTGTTATTCAAGTAGACAGTGTGAAAGCGAAGCTCATCTTAGAACGAAATGCCTAGCTCCCTCTAAGCTGATGAAAGGATGACACGGAATAAGGGAGCGCAACACCTACTGGGGTATGTACCAGCATTCAAATCAAAGCGCATTTAAACAAGTGCGCTTGAGTTTGAGATTAATAATAACTGTAGAGGTTAACATATGGATTTAATAGATAACAGCATTACCGAACCATGGAAAATAAATGCAGAATTACGACGACTAGCTCACAATCCAAACACTGACGCAAAAACACTTGCTGAGCTAGTTAGAATTGGGAATTCAAGCATTAGAGCAGCTGTTGCGTGCAACAAAAACGTATCACGTGAAACTATATTAATTCTTTCAGAAGACATAGATTATGTGGTTCGATATGAAGCTGCTAGAAATGAAACTCACGAAGAGTGGCTTAGACGTCAAAAAGCCTTATTTCAACCATTATCAACACTGTAAATTGAGGTGAGTTATGCAATTACATAGAGCTGTAGAGAACGGTTACGAAAGAGCATATTGCAAAATGATGAATAATTCTGAAATGCAAGACGCTAAAGAAGCAGAAATTAAAGCTCAATCAAACAAGCTTTATGACAAACTCAGCGATAGTGATTATCTAGAAATTGAAGAAACAATAATGAAAGCGTTTGGTTGGGATGATGTTGACACTGATTCAGTTCAAAAAGCATTAAAGCTCATATGTTATGAAAAAGCTGAATTTATTTTTAATGAAAAAAATAAAAAATCATTTTATTAAGCTAACGAATTCTGACAACTCGGAAAGACGAGTACATGCAAATCCGTTTGCCCTCGCTTGAGGGCTTTTTTTGAGGGATTCATTAAATGAATAAAAAAATTAAAGAAGATAGCGATTTAACTAACAAATTAATATCTGATGCTGTTAAAAATCTTCAATCAAATAACGACGATTACATCATAGATTATTTTGATGAATTAGTATCATCAATCAAAGCAAAACTCGGAGCTACTCAATTTAATGATGTAAAAATTGCATTAAAGAAAGAAATCAACATCCGACCAGATTTCATGAGCGTTCTAGATAGCGCAATAGTTTTTGCTAGAAGAATAATATATCTAAATTTAATTCTAAAACAAAACACGGCTTGGCGTCTGCCGTAAAAACGCCACCTTTCTTAGTGTATTTGCCCGTGAATTGAGTAACGGGCTTTTTTACAGATTTAGCGGCTAGAATTCATGGGGATTAAACAATGACAAGTAAAAAGATTATTGAGCGGTTACAGCAAAAAGATTGGTTTGTTAAGTGTGAAACTGAGCATGAATTAGCGTTAGTGTTAAATGCTTGTTTAGATACTAGTGTTGGTTGGTACGATGGAAGAAGTGCAACAGATATTGTATACAGTGATCCATTTCCCATTCTAATTGGGCGGTCGTCAAAACATTGGAATGATAATCTGTGTTTTTATGTTGGTTTAACTGATGAAGATTTAAAGCAACATCAAGACATAACAGATTGGTTTTTCGAAGAATTGAGGAAATAGCATGAACACAATACCAATTGACTACGTCGGCTGTAATGTACATGACACAGACCGATTTAATATTAATTACAAACTAAACAAGGGCGAACAACTATACGCCCTTTTTTGTGTCTTAATTGTGACATTCGGCGGATTGTTTATGTGGTTTAGCTGGATGTTAGAAGTGGCGACGGAGTAAAGATAATGAAACAAGGTATTTATTACGATATATCTAACGAAGATTATCACAATGGCGCAGGTATTAGTAAATCGCAACTAGATTTTATTGAAGAAAGTCCCGCTCTTTATCAGTGGGTAAAAAATGCGCCAGTTGATAAAAGTAAAATGTCATCACTGGACATGGGGACAGCTTTTCATTGTTTACTATTAGAGCCTGAAGAATTTAAAAGGCGTTTCATAATACCAAAGCCAATCAATTTAAGAACCAACGCAGGAAAAGCCGAGTACCAAGAGTTACTCAAAGAAGCCGAAGAATTTAATCGAGCAATCATCACCAATGAAGATTACAGAAAGCTGCTTCTAATGCGTGATAGTGCAATGGCTCATCCATTAGCGAAATGGATTATTGAAGAGCGGGGGTATACAGAATCATCTATATATTGGAATGATATTGATACAGATATTTTATGCCGATGCCGACCTGATAAATTTATAGAAAAATTTAACTGGGTAGCGGATATAAAAACATCTGCTGATATTGATCGCTTTTATGCTCATTCATATGACTATCGTTATCATGTGCAAGACTCGTTTTATAGCGACGGCGTTCAATCTATTACTGGAGAAAAACCTACTTTTGTTTTCTTGGTAGTTAGCACAACTATCAATTGTGGAAGATACCCTGTAAAAACTTTCATGTTAGATGAGGTCGCTAAAAACATTGGCCGTCAAGCTTATAAAGCTAATTTATTTAGATTCAAACAATGTACAGAAGACAACAATTTTCCAGCACTTCAAACATTATCATTGCCTCATTGGGCTAAGGAATTAAAAAATGAGTGAACAAAATCAACCACCTATTGCTAAATCTGACCTAGAAAAAACTCAACTAACAAATCAAGACAAAAAGCCAGCAACATTAGCTGAATTAGTTAACTCTCCAAAAATTAAAAACCAACTAGCCATGGCACTGCCAAAACACATGAACCCCGACAGAATGGCAAGAATCGTTACAACAGAAATTCGGAAAACACCAGCATTAGCAGATTCAAACATTCAAAGTTTTTTAGGAGCAGTTGTTCAATGCTCGCAATTGGGTTTAGAACCGGGAGGTGCACTTGGGCATGCCTACCTACTCCCATTTGGTAACGGTAAAGCGAAGGATGGAAAATCTAACGTACAGTTAATTATTGGTTATAGAGGCATGATTGATCTTGCCAGACGTTCAGGGCAAATCATCAGCATATCAGCAAGAACTGTTCGAGAGGGCGATGATTTTCATTATGAGTATGGTTTAAATGAAGATTTAAAACACACTCCAAAAGCCGACGAATCAGCACAAATCACCTATGTTTATGCTGTTGCCCGCTTGAAAGATGGCGGTTCTCAGTTTGAAGTAATGACATTCAACCAAATTGAATCGGTTCGCAAACAAAGTAAAGCTGGTGATAAAGGACCTTGGATAACTCACTGGGAAGAAATGGCAAAGAAAACAGTCATTCGACGATTATTTAAGTATTTACCTGTTTCAATTGAAATCCAACAAGCTGTAATTTTGGATGAAAAAGCGGAAGCTGGCATAAGTCAAGATAATGAAATGATTTTAGATGCTGATTTTTCTGTAGTCGAAGCATAACAGCAAGCTAAAAATAACGTCTGGTATATGCGTTGATGATTAGTGTTAGCAGAGACACTGTCCGCAATTGCAGTTAGCCCGCTAATTTGAAATATACAAGCCATATTGTTTGATAGACGGTAGTCACGCCGTTGGCGACAGAGTGACACCCACCAAATCACTACATCAGAGAGTTTTTAAAATGGCTATTCTAAACAAATCACAAACAGAGAAGCAAAACAAGGATTATTGGCGAACATCAGAGTTATTAATCAATGATGCGTTAACACTGCTAAATATAAAAGGCTTTGATATTGATGTATGTTGCTCAAGCGAAGATGTTCAAATAGAAAAAAGCGACTGGTGTTTAACTGAGGATTATGACGCATTGAGCGATATAGATTGGTTTTCTGATTCATATTCTAATAGTTCATTTCCACCATTTACGACCTCATTTTGCAACCCTCCTTTTTCACGGAAATGGGAGTTTTTCCAAAAAGCAGTCGAACAAGTGAATAAATGGAGCAAGCAAGTTTTAATGGTCCTGCCTTACACCCCTGCTACTAGGGCATGGAGCGACAATGTACACGGACAAAACTGTATTATTTACGTCCCAGATGGTCGTTATCAGTATTTATTGCCGAGCGGTGAAAAATCAGTCAATAACTGTAATTTTGATACATGCTTGATTCTGATTGTACCGTTCAAATGTGGAAATGTAATTGTTAATTATAAGCGAGGTTTAAGTGAGTGAAACATAACAATAACAGAGGTAAATTATGAATAAGTATTATGTAATATTAAAAGTGGTAACAGAATCTTACAAAAGGATAGAAGTTGAAGCTAATTCCGAAGAAGAAGCCGAGGTAAAAGCTAAAGAATTACTTAATAGTACTTTTTATACATACACTGATATGGGAGAAGATACTACAGTTGAATTAGAGCAGGTTATAAAATATAAAAATAGGTGATAATAATGATGATGAACGTATGTTGGCATAAATATCCTGATGAAAAACCTTGTGATAGTTGGAAATTTAATGATGTTATTGTTGTAATAGAGAATATATATGATGACTGTCCCAGTATACAAGCGTGTTGTTACGATGAACGTGAAGATAAATTTTTTACGGAAAGTGCTATTTGCCCTCGTTGTAATATGAGTACTAAACATTACATTAACGGGAAAGTATTGTACTGGATATTTGTGTGTGAATTAGAAACACCCGAGGATGTGAATGATGACTAAATTGAATTGGCGCAAATTTCCAGATGAAGTGCCAGAGAAAGAAGATGGTATTGCTCAAAAACTGTGTATCGTACGTATTAAGTTTTTAAATAATTGCGGTGAATTATGTGAGTCAACAACATTTGACTGGTACGACGAACACGCAGAATTCGACGAGTGGTTAGATGATTATGTTGGTAAATGGTCTGTGCATGATAACGATGAAATAACTCACTGGATTTATGCAGATGAGCTACCGCTACCTAAGGAGTAATTATGTCAGAAAAAATAACGTTTGTTGTGTATGCACGGATTGGACCGTCAAGAAATGAAGAAAAAATCGAAATTGATAAAGCTGAATATGAATCTCTGGAAGATAAGGATGTGTACCTGCAAGAGTTAATTAATTCTTATCTTCCCGATCTTGTAGACAGCGGAATATATATTGAGGAGTAAATTATGAAATATTTTACTTATGATCACGAGGGCGATGGTTTTGAATATCACAACACAGAAGAAGAAGCAAAAAGCTATGCTGAACAATGCTTGGATTTTTATTTGCAAAACGACAATCATGATTTCGTTGATATTTGTTGGGGTGAGATAAAAGAGTCTGTGTATTCAAATGATGCAGTGCTTGAGTTAAAAGAGGTTAAATAATATGCAATGGATAGACAACAATTTAATAGATGATAAAAACAAATATTTAGTCGGCTATGATTGTGGTGGTTGCTGTTGTGACTGGGCAAGTATAACTGTTCATGATAATAACGGTAAGAATATAACAGATGATGATCTAACTGATTGGGAGTTTTGCGAATTTCCAGATTTAAGCAATATAGATGGTGAAGATAGGATCGCTATTGTTAATAAAAAACTTGGCGTTACAGGTTATGTGCATTGTGAAAGCTCGAATAATGGCTATTATTCAGCATGTTATTGGGCTGAAAAAACGGAGTGATTATGATTATTATAAAAAAAGATAAACGAAATAGAGTCTAATAAATCTCTTTTTACAAAGAGCTATGAACAACTGGAGCAAGAAAATGGCGATACGCACTTATACTGAGTACACATATCAATGTGACATGTGTCAAAAAAAGTCAAACAAAGCCCCACCTGATATTTTAAATATTTTCCATTTTCAGTCCTCAGAACCACCAATTAAATTGGACCTAAAAATAAATTTTTCTTACGAATGGGTTACAAACCCCGTTATTTGTAATGATTGTGTTATTAAATATTTGAAAAAATTTATCGAGAAACAGGAGTTAGAAAATGGCAAATAGAGGAATAAACAAAGTGATTTTAGTAGGGCATTTGGGGCAAGACCCTGAGGTCCGTTACATGCAAAATGGTAACGTTGTTGCTAGTTTAAGTATCGCAACATCAGAATCATGGAAAGATAAACAAACAAATGAATACCGTGAACGTACTGAATGGCATCGCGTTGTTATATTCGGTAAATTAGCTGAAATTGCTGGCGAATACTTAAAAAAAGGTTCCCAAATTTATATTGAAGGGCAATTACAAACTCGAAAATGGCAAGATCAATCAGGACAAGATCGTTACACGACAGAAGTTGTGATCAACCCAATTGGTGGTACTTTACAGATTTTAGGTGGTCGTGATAGCGATAACACTAGCCAGCAACAAGCACAACAATCTAAACCGCAAGCAACTGCTCAGGCTCAGCAAGATACATTTGATGACGATATTCCTTGGTAGGTATATATGGATAAACAAGAAATAATTAAAAGGTGTGTTGAGTCTTATTTAAGACTAAAAAATTTAAAATTAGTTGGACTTGAAGTTGGTATTCCGTGGCAGACGGTTTATGTATATCTAAAACGAGAGGGAATAGCAGTTACTGGCGATAAAGCCAGATACGGTTCAGCTACAGATAGAATAGCTATCATCGGTGAGCAACGCTTCTATAAGGCGGTACCTTTCGCAATAGATAACAATAACCTGCAATTCCAAGCCTCAGTAGATTTTAGCGTCTTCAATCTAACCGTTGATGTAAAAACCTCAAAATTACAACATAAAAAGATAAATACAAGATCATCTGATAGATGGGCTTATTGTATAAATAAGCAAAAGGATATTGCCGATTTATTTGTCTTTTATGCTTTAAATGACGAGCTAGAAACAGAACATGTTTTTCTCATGCCGAATGAGATAGTCACAAACGCAACCACAATATCGATACCTAAATCGGGAAAAAGCAAATGGTTCGATTATAAAGTTAATGAGAATGAACTTGCAGGATTCTTTAAGCAATTAGCAGCTTAACTCTCTATTTCTTCCAATAACTCACTGAACAACCACCCTATTCTATTAATTTATTACAAATATCTGCGCTGATTATTTAGCGTGCGATTTCTATTATCTAAAGGAAACAATAATGACAACACACGAACTAAAAATTAAATCAGAGTATTTTATTGATGTTGTAAAGGGCATAAAAAAAGCTGAAATACGCTACAACGACCGAAATTACAAGGTCGGAGATATTCTAAAGGTGCATGAAATTGATGAGCACGGTAATCGTACGGGCAATCAATGTGGCGTTATTGTCTCTCATATTCTAGACGATACTGAGTATTTGCGAGATGGGTATGTGATGTTGAGTATCGGAGTAATGTCTAGGTTTGTATCGAATGAGGCGTCGAACAATGAACAGTAACACACTGAAAAAATATCAAACTCAATTACAAAAATTAAAAGCAAAGCAGAATGTAATCAAAACAGAATTAACAGATTGTCAGCAACGCTACAACTCAATCAAAAATGAAATACTCGACGTACAAACAAAGATAAATGAACTATCACGTAATAATAAACTAATAGTTAGCGAACATGCAACAATTAGGATATTAGAGCGCATGTTTGGAATAAATTTGAGCGAAATACACGAGCAAATAATTGCTGAAATTTTGCCGGTTTATACAAAGCTTGGAGATGGAACTATACCAGTTAAATGTATTGGTTTACGTGCTGTAATAAAAAACGGCGTGATAGTAACAGTTAAATGAGGAGAAAAATTATGACTAAACAATTAAAACCATGTCCATTTTGTGGCAGTGAACATTCATTCATTGATGATATTGATTATAGTCTCAATGAAGATATTCCAGAGCATCTCAGAGAGGGCGTTTGCTTTGCAGTAGTTTGCTATGATTGTAATGCAAGAGGATGCGAAGAAAATACCGAAAGTAAAGCGATTTTGGCTTGGAACTCAAGAATCAGTGAATCACAAAAACACATCAACGAAATCAAAGAGCAATAATTGCTATTACTGAGTGTTATTTGTTGATGAGAGATGAGAAGAAATTTTAGGAGTAAATAATGACAGAGTTAACAAAAAAGCAAAAAAACGTGTTAGATGCTATAAAAGAATTTATTAAAACTAATGGATACCCGCCAACTCGCTCGGAAATGGCTAGCTTTTTTAATTATAAATCCGCTAACGCAATAGAATGTTTTTTTAAATCATTACAGAAAAAAGGATACATAAAAATCACCAAAGGGATCGCAAGAGGAATTATTATCGTTAATAGAGAGGTGTAATTATGGCGGAATCAATTATATTAACAGATGATGAACTACATATTTTAACAGGCAAAAAAAGAAAAAATTTACAAATACAATGGTTAAGAGAAAACAAATTCTGCTTTTATACCAATTTGCTTGGTAAACCAATAATCTTGCGTTCATCATTGAATCAAAAAGTAAACATTGAACAAAAACAACAACAAGAGCCGGATTTTGGAGCTTTAAATGGCAAGGAACCGTAAAGACAAAAAAGACAATATCCTCCCTCCTCGCGTGTCAAAAAATAAATATTCATACTATCTAAAAACCAGAGAAAACAAAACCGTTACACTAGGCTCGATAAATATGAGCATGGTAGAGCTGTGGGCGAAGTACGAGGGGGTTATTGCTGAACAAAAAGAGGAAATGACGTTTAGTAAACTGTGGAGTATGCACCTAAATAGTGCCGTTTTTCATAAACTGTCATCACGATCGCAAGAGGATAAATTACGAGGAGCTAAAAAAATATTGCCCGTTTTTGGACATATAAACGTTAATAACATTAGACCAGAGCATATAAGACGCTATATGGACATCAGGGGTGAGCAAAGCAAGGTGCAAGCAAATCACGAGTTATCTTATATGTCTGTAGCGTTTGGCTGGGGGTACGAACGTGGGTATTGTAAAATGAATCCTTGTGCTGGCATTAAAAAATTCAGCATTCAAGCGAGAGATAAATATATTGAAGACATAGAGTATTACACCATTTATGATGAAGCGATCGATATACTAAAAGTGGCGATGGAAATATCGTATCTGTGCGCAGTTCGGGAGGGTGATATATTCAAGCTTAAGCACAGCCAAATACTCAAAGAGGGTATTTACATAAAACAAGGTAAAACAGGGAAAAGGCAAATCAAACAATGGACAGAGCGGCTAGCAGACGCAATTAATTTAGCTAAAAAACTGTTCCCACCATCTTCCCCCGATTCTCTCGTGCTACAAAATAAATCCGGAGGCAAGCTAATCCAGAAGACCTTTAACTCGTACTGGTTGGATGCAAAAAGAAAAGCAGAAGAAAAACTAGGTAGAAAAATCAATTGCACATTTCACGATATTAAAGCCAAAGCTATTTCGGACTATGACGGAGCAACTAAAGATAAACAGCTATTTAGTGGTCACAAAACCGAGGCTCAGGTTAATACATACGACCGAAAAGTGAAAATAACACCGACGTTAAACCCACCTAAAAAAGAAGATTTATTCTAACTGTATATTCTAAGTTAATTCCAAGTATTGATTACTTTAAAATGACAATATTTCATCTTATTGATTTTGTTGGTGATAAATGGAGGCGCGTCCCGGAGTCGAACCGAGGTAGACGGATTTGCAATCCGCAGCATGGCCACTCTGCCAACGCGCCTTGGAGGTCTATCTGAATAGGTTGCAAATAGTATCACTGGCTTGACTAATCGTCAAGATTAAATAGATTATAATTACAGCAGTCACTTTATTTTTAACTAAATTTTAAATAATCGACTTTTTTGACAAAATTTTAGTAGCCCAATACATACCAAATAATGATAAGTTTAAAAGTTAATACTAAAATTAGTCAAAACTGATTAAAATTATATAAATAACATGTACCATAAAAATATTTTCTATTTTTTATACTAATTTTATATACTTGTGTTAACTATATTTCATATCATAGGCCTAATTATGATTAATTTAAAATTCAGAGAAGTAAAAAAAGACTTGTCTTCCAAAGAATTAAAGGTCGCTCTGTACATTATGGATCACTCACAAACCCTAAAAAATATGAGTATTCAGACCTTAGCAAAACTTAACCATGTTAGTACAAGTACTATTTTACGTTTGTGTAATAAATTAGGTTATAACGGTTTTAGTGATTTTAAAGTTGACTTGATTTCATCCTCTCCACAAAAACTAAGTGCTGATATTTTACAAGATGATATAAATCTTAATGATACTTTGATAGATGTAAATAGAAAGGTGCAAGCAATGGAAAAATCATCTATCGATGAAACTCATTCAATGATCAAACCTAAAGAGCTAGATAAAGCCATAGATCTAATAATTGCTAGTAATAAAATTATTATTTTTGGTAGCAGTAGCAGTGGTTTAGTCGGTAAAGAGCTTGAATACCAACTTATTAAAATAAAAAAAGATGTTAATTGTCATTTTGACGCACATATTCAAAAAAGTATTGTCAGTACCCTTGATAAAAATGATTTAATTATAATTATATCTCACTCAGGAGAAACACCTGAATGTATTGAGTTATTAAAATTAGGACAAGAAAATAAAGTACCATCAATTGCTATAACTAAAATGGGACAAAGCCAAGTTTCTATGCTAGCTGATATTATATTGAATACTACATCTACAGAACATGTTTCACGTTTAATTCCTATTCGATCTAAAATTTCGCAAATTTCAGTTATCAATATGATTGTGACTAATTTATTTATACGCAAATATGACAAACGTTTGTTATTACAAACTCAAAATAGAGAAGAACGCAAGTACCCTCATCGGTAATATACTCACAGCCATTTAATAATATTTTAGCTATCTTCACAATGATATAGTATTTAATTATTTCATAATAGCTACGATCTTCCTCTTTTTATCTATCAAACTAATAACTCCTATAGAAATTAAAGAAACTTCACAAAACATTTTATTTGTTAAATAGTTACAATTAAACATGATCTAAATCACAATTTTTTAAAAATTTTAAAAAAAATTGATGACTAAAATTAAGTATAGATGTAATTTTATTACTAAATAAATTTAAAACTAAAGTAATAATGTTACATTAAAAATAATTAAAAAGGAAATTGATAATGCATAGACAATTGCCCGTTATTTTAGCTAGCCATGGCTCATTTGCACAAGGTGCACTTGATTGTGCTCAAATGCTAATAGGTAAACAACAAAATATCCGTGTGATATCTGTTCAAATCGATAGCAATATCGAAGAATTACGCCAACAAATAGAGGAAAGTTATCAAGCGCTCAACCAGGGTGACGGTGTAATTATCCTTGTTGATATTATAGGTGGTACACCATGTAATTTGGCGGGAGAATTACTTTTTAAACATGAAGGAATTTTACTTTTTTGTGGATTTAATATTCCAATATTACTTGAAGTTTTAAATAATCGAGAAGGTACACTTAATAATGTAAAAACAGCGATTGAAGAAATATTTCCGCAAAGTTGTATTGATGTTGGACAAGTTTTAAATACCAAATCTGAGCAATCTACTCTACTGTAAGGAGGTAACAATGCCAATAAATTTAACAAGAATAGATGACCGCCTTATCCACGGTCAAGTGATCACTACTTGGGTAAAAAATTATAATATTGAACAAGTCTTAATTATCAATGATAAAGTTGCAATGGATAAGGTTCAACAATCAGTCTTAACCATGTCTGCTCCTCCAGAATTAAAAGTATTGGTTTTTGGAGTACAACAGTTTATCGACATTATCAAAAAAACACCTATAAAAAAACGCACAATGCTACTTTTTACAAATAGTATAGATGTGAATAAGTTAATTGAAGGTGGTCTAGAAATTGAAAAACTCAATGTAGGAGGAATGCGAATGCAAGAAGGAAGACATCAGCTATCACGGGCGGTATCAGTAACTCATGAAGAGAAACAAGCATTTAAACACATTATTGAAAAAAATGTGAAAGTCGAAATTCAAATGGTACCAAAAGATCCAATTATCGAGCTAAAACCATTGCTTGATTAAACTTTAACAACTTTTTTGTTCATTAATTTGGAGGTTAACTTATGTTAACACAGGCTATTCTTGTCGCCTTTTGGGCGGGAATTTGTTCTATGGATGATGTCGGTCCACAAATGTTACGTCGACCATTATTGACTGGTACAATTGCAGGTATCATCATGGGAGACTTGGTTCAAGGGCTCATAATCAGTGCAACACTAGAGTTAATGTGGATGGGTATTGGCAATGTTGGGGCTTATTCTGCGCCAGATATTGTAGCTGGTGCAATTATTGGTGTTTCACTTGGAATTACTACGGGAGGAGGAATTGCAACAGGGATTGCTTTAGGAGTACCAGTATCACTTCTGTGTCAACAATTACTTATTATCTGGCGTTCATTTGCTTGTTTTCTTAATCCATGGGCAACACGGGCTGTTGAAAATGGTAATTATAAAGCACTAAGTAAAGTTCATTTTTTCTCAACTCCTGTATGGTTTTTGATTCGTGCTGTACCTTGTTTTATAGCCATTTACTTTGGTAGTGATCTTATTAAAACAATTTTAGATGCTATCCCACAAAGTATAATCACTGGTATGGGGGTTGCTTCTAAACTAATTCCTGCTGTCGGTATTTGTATTTTATTATTGATGCTATTAAAAGGCAGAATGTGGTTTTTTTTCCTCCTTGGTTTTATGTTAACTACTTATCTAAAATTACCAATTATCCCAATCACTTTTATCGCCTTAGCTTTTGCCGTACTGTATGACATGGCATCAATGAGCAGCAAAAATAATAATGCATATAAACAAGATGATAAATCTGCATTAAATAATAACATTGAAGAGGATTATGACCTATGATAAATGAAAAAAAAATAACAAAGAAAGATCTTAATCGCATTTTTTGGAATTTACAAACAATGTCTTTTTCTTATAACTATGAAAAAATGCAAATGATCGGGTTTGCGCATTGTATGACGCCAGTATTGGATAGGCTTTACCATGATGCTGATAAAGAAACTCGTGTTCGAGCAATGAATCGTCATTTAGAATTTTTTAATTGTCAAATCAATGCTAACGCACTAATTTTAGGCGTAACCGCAGCAATGGAAGAAAAAACGAAAGAAGACGAAAAAGAAGCTGTTGTTTCTGTGAAAGCTGGTTTAATGGGACCATTTGCAGGATTAGGAGATAGCCTATTAAAATTCACTTGGATGCCAATTTGTGGCAGCATTGGAGCTGCTTTTGCTCTACAAGGTAATATTATTGGACCAATTTTAATGTTCCTAATCTATAATATAGTCAATATATTAACTAAATATTTCTTTATTCATTACGGATATAATAAAGGTGTTGATCTAATTGAACAATCCAAAAATTCAAACATTATTCAACGAATAAGTAACTTAGCTAATGTAGTCGGAGTTATGGTTCTTGGCTCTTTAATTGCAACAACGGTTAAAGTATCTACACCATTGGCGATTAATGTCGGTGAGCAATCAGTAAAAATTCAGGAAATGTTTGATAAAGTAATGCCTAACTTTTTAACCTTAATGTTTGCTTTAGGCACATTCTTTTTAGTAAAAAAATTTCAAGGTAAATATACAGTTACATTAATTTTAAGTGTAATGGTAATAGGTGTAATTTTGTCGGTATTTGGAGTTTTAAAATAAGGATGTAACATGAAAAAACAAATTGAAACAGCATCGGTTATCCGTAATAAACAAAATAAATTAAAAATCTCATTTAAAATTAGCAACAATATGCCCGTAGATTTATATTGGACAGATGAAGCCAATATCAATACATCTAATAAAACATTAATAAGTAAAAATATACAAAATGATTTCACTATTGACGATCCTTTACAAACAAAGCGACGAATTTATTTGATATTACAAACTCAAGAACATGATTCATTTTTATTTGGAGAACGTACTCTACCTATTGCAGGCTTAAATAACTTTCGTGACTTTGGCGGTTACTTAGGAAGTAATGGTAAACGAGTAAAATGGGGAAAGCTATATCGTTCTAATCACTTATATGGATTGAAACCTAATGCTGAAAGTTATATTCGATCACTTGGTATCAAGACTATTATAGATTATCGTTGTGCTAACGAAATCAAAACTAGTCCAAATACTTTCATCGGTGAACAAAATACTTTTAATTTAGATGCTTCAGCGCAAACAGCTGAACTTGCTGCTCAATTTGCTGCCGACCCTAGTGATGAAGATCGTGCACTAATTGAAAGCGTACTACACGATATTCCTAAGGAATTAGTTAATGGTAAAGGCATACAAGTTCTTGAACAATATCGTAATTTTGTATTAAGTGACAAATCGAAAAATGCCTATAAACAGATGCTTCAAATAATGTTAGAACCAAACAATAGCCCAAACATACAACATTGTCGAGGAGGTAAAGACCGCACAGGTTATGGTGTGTTATTATTACAAGTAATGTTAGGAGTATCAGAGGAAGACATTATTTATGATTACATGTTAACACATCAAAATCGTTTAGAACGAAACAAAATAAAAATGGCTGCATATCGAAAAATTACGGATAATGAAGATGTGTTAGGTTATTTATTGAGTTTAATTGATACGCGTGAAAGTTTTGTTATTGAAATTCTCAATACTATGAAAGAAGTTGCTGGCACTCCAGCTAATTACATCAAGCAAGAATTAGGTTTCACAGAGCAAGATTTTAAAACTATGCAAAAGAATTATCTAGAAGATTAATATAACTTTTATTAATAATAAAGCGCAATATTTATTGCGCTTCCATTTTTTACATACAATAGAATAACAAATTATTCTGATGTTTCGGGATATTTATAGATCCAGGTAATATCTGGATAATTAGCGAATGCATTTGGAAATAAATAAACACCACTTAGAAATGGAAAATTAATTGACTGCCAATTAACATTAAAATTAGGTTGAAATTTGATGATGGAATCAAAAAGTAACGTTGTACAATAAAGATGTGGCTCTTCACGGGGGGCTAATATGAAAGCTTCACCTTGCTTTGTTAAAAGATCATTAACAATTTGTTGTTGTTGCTCATTAGATATAAAATTAGGTCTTGCTATAGCATAAGTTCCGGCTAGTTCTGGCGTTATAAACTCTGCTAAAGTTGATACAATAACTTGGTTAGGATGGTACTCATCATCGTTGGTCGTAGCATGAATAATTCTAATTTCTGGATTGATTGATATAATCATACCAATATGTGAAAAATTACTACCACCTAATTGATTGACTATAAGACTATCGGTTTGTATACCTTTTCTAAAAATCCAATCGCCAACTTTTACTGAATGTGGTGTTTCGGTGGTTGGATTTGAAAAATGAACAGTATCATTAGCTAGAGCAAAATTTACTAGCATCATAATTAACATCATACAAAGATAATAGCAAGATCTCATCAAAAATCGTTTCTTAATAAAAAAGGGTAATCACTATTTACCCTTTTTAGATTCTTCTAAAAACATAATCTATATTGACAATAATATAGCTATTTAAGATTAATTAGCCATTTACCATCAGCTTTAATCACCGATATGTTTTTTTCCTCTTTTTTAGTAGCATCTTTAAAGATAACAGTAGTGCTAACTATTGCCATATTTTTTTCATCATTAGTATATTTTACGAGTTCAGATTCGACTTTATCAAGTCCTCCATGTTCATCAGCAAATTGTTTACCTCGCTGTAGTGCTTCTTGCATTTTGCTTTTAACGAACATTCGCATATCCATACCTTTGTTATCATCATCTTTAGGAAAATTGATGAGATTTATAACAGTATCTGAATCACCTTTGTAGATCGCTGAGATAAATTTTTCTGCTACTTGTTCAGGAGAATCATCATTCGAGCATGCTGTTACCATAAGTGCTAATAAGAAAATGCTTAAAAACTTTATTACTAATTTCATTTTTATTTCCGTTCCTAATATTATTTATGTTTAATATTAATATGTTAAAATTATGCTCCTAAATTGAATCCACAAAAAGAATCACAGAAAGCGACAAAATAATACTATATAATCAAATAATTGCAAAGTAATATGGAATAATAACACTATTTAAAATTTAAAAGGATATCTTGCCAACTTTGATCTAACTTAGCTTCAATAATCATTGGTTTATGTTGGATTGGATGTTTGATTTCAAGTTTGCTTGCATGTAACATCAATCGTTTGATATTAAAATAAGTTGCAAATGCACGATTCTGATGTAAATCACCATGTTTGCTATCCCCCAATATCGGATGGAAAATATGTTTCATATGGCGACGTAGTTGATGTTTACGACCGGTTTGTGGTTTTAATTCAACAAAACTATACCTTGCTGTTTCAAATTTGCCAACCTTAATCGGAACTTCAATTTTGCTGATAGATTTGTAAAATGTGACGGCATCTTGTGCTGGTTTATTCTTATTAGTAAATTTATCTGCAATTTTATCTAATTCTTCAACTAAAGGGTAATCAATCACCGCTTCCCCCTCAACATAACCGCGCACAATCGCATGATACGTTTTTTCAATTTGTTTTTTTGCAAATTCTTCTGACATAATTCTTGCTACATCACTAGAAAGAGCAAACAACAAAACACCAGAGGTTGGTCTATCTAGCCTATGTATAGGGAAGACATGTTGACCGATTTGATCACGCAATGTTTGCATCACAACAACTGTTTCAGTTTTATCTAACCAACTGCGATGCACAAGCCAACCAGATGGTTTGTTAATGGCAATTAAGTCATCATCTTGATAAAGAATTTCAAACATAGAATATTTATTAAAATATCAATTATAAAAAGAGTTCTTCAAGCTCTTTAGCTATATTAGGGCCATTATTATCACCAATGGCATAATTTGCTTTGGCTTTCACTTCATCATCAGCATTACCCATCGCAATCCCTAATCCAGCAATAGATAACATACTTATATCATTATAACTGTCACCAAAAGCGACTATTTCGCTTAAATCAATATTTTCGTACTCTGCCCAGTGAGTTAACCCATTTCCTTTGGTATTTCCTTTAACTGCTACATCTGCTCGATTTGACCAAGACCATTCACACGAAAACATACCTAAGGAATCAACTGCATTTGAAAATTGTTGTAAAGCAGGTATATTATGACTACTTGTTGCAAATTTAAAAATAGCGTCAGATTGCTCAATAACTTTTTCAAAATCATCTACTTTTTTAATTTTAGGTTGTAAAAACTCAGGCAATGATTTAACCCACTTAAAAAAGCTTTCTAGATGATCATCTAACAATTCATAAGTCATCATTTTATCAGTATAAATTAATGTATGAATACCATATTGATTGACAAGATTTAGTAGCATTCGAGCCTGATCTTTCGTCATTGGTTTAGCGGCAAAAGCGTTTTGTTTCTCAAAATCATAGATATAAGATCCATTACAACAAATTGCCGGGGTTGATAATTTGAGCTGATAGTAATAAGGATAAATTACAGAATGATGCCGCCCTGAAACTAAAATAACTTTCACACCTTTAGCTGTAATTTTTTCAATGGCTGCTATTGTTTCTGGTAAAATTAAACGATTGCCGGCTAACAACGTACCATCCATATCAAAGGCTACGGCTTTATACTTCATATAATACCTCTTTTCATTTCTGATCTTAGCTATAAAGACTGGCTAAGTACTAAAAGTTCAATAAAATTATAATTCTATTTTTTGACGACCAACAAACGAATGCGATAAGGTGGTACCATCTACCATTTCGAGTTCACCACCAACTGGAACACCATGAGCTATTCTTGTTGCTGTTACATTAAACTCTGCACACATTTGCGCAATATAATTAGCTGTTGCATCACCTTCGACGGTGGGATTAGTGGCTAAAATAACTTCGCTAATCGACTCTGAAGATAGTTTTTTTTTCAATAAATCAAGACCTATATCACTAGGCCCAATACCATCTAAAGGTGATAAATGCCCTAATAATACAAAATAGCGACCACTATACTGCCCAGTTTGTTCAATGGCTACTATATCTGCTGGAGTTTCAACCACACAAAGCTGTTCACTACTTTGACGACGAGCATTTGCACAAATAGTACAGGTTTCTTGTTCGGTAAAAGTTCGGCATTCCTTGCAATGGCCGATATTTATCATTGCTTCATGTAGCTCATGAGCTAATTTAATGCCACCTTGTCGATTTCGTTGTAATAAATGAAAGGCCATTCGTTGCGCCGATTTTGGACCAACGCCAGGTAAACAACGCAATGCTTCCATAAGTGATTCTAATAATGGGCTTATTTGCATGAATTATTTGGTTTCCACATATTTGAGTTTTAAGATAATAATACCTTTTTTAAAAAATCTATCAAACAAGAATTATTCTATTGTTTAATTAACTAACGATAAAATCAAAAAGATTGCAGAAAATAAGTAGGTAGGATGTTACATAACGTACAATCTATGTTATAAAAGCACATATTCAAATATATAACATTATTATGTATAAATTTTTAGACTATCTTTTGTTCTTGCTACGATGATAACTTTTTGGTTCTTCACCTTTAAAAAGGCGCATAATGTTATTATTATGGCGAACAATAATCAAACAAGAAAGCATTGCAACTGGTAAAGTAAGCTCAGGTTTGAATAACCAAACATAAAATGGCGCCATAAGAAAACCAACAACTGCAGCCACCGAAGAATATCCTGTTATTAGTAAAGTAAGTAACCAAGTTAAAATAAAGCAACCTGTAAAATCAAACCCAATTGGAGCCATCATACCTAACGCAGTTGCAACTCCTTTTCCTCCACGAAAATGAAAAAAACAGGGGAAAATATGTCCTAAACAAGCAAAAATACCAATAATACCTAAAAAGAAAGGTGTAATACCAAGCCGATATGAAATATAAACAGGAATTGTACCTTTTAACATATCAAAGATTAAAACAAAAATGGCTGGTAATTTGCCATTGAGTCGTAAAATATTGGTTGCTCCAGGATTGTGAGATCCATGTTCTGAAGGATTAGGTAAATGCATGATGCGACTAATAATCATTGCACCAGAAAGCGAGCCCAAAATATAGGCGACTATGATCATCAATACAATTAGCAATGTCAAAATACAACCCCTTTCATCAACCACACCATGCTGATAATTGCACTTAAGAATCTTACCAAACTCGTCGCAAATCCAGTTTCTGTCTATTTTCAGTACTTATTTAACTATAATATTAATTAAAGTATATAAAAAGACTGGGCGTTGCTCCTCGCCCGTTCTTTATATGCTATATTAATAATAATTCTAGACTACTTTTTGTTTTTCCAACAACGGTTTTAAATATTTACCAGTGAAGGAATGTTTAGATTTCGCAACCTCTTCTGGCGTCCCTTCGGCAATAATTTCTCCGCCACCATTACCACCTTCTGGTCCTAAGTCCACAATCCAGTCTGCTGTTTTAACTACATCCAAATTATGCTCGATAACAACGATAGTATTGCCTTTATCTCGCAAAGAATGTAATTGCGTTAATAATTGTTTCACATCAGCAAAATGTAGCCCAGTTGTTGGTTCATCTAAGATATACAAAGTACGACCAGTATCTCGCTTAGATAATTCTTTTGCAAGTTTTACTCGTTGCGCTTCACCACCCGATAATGTTGTTGCTGACTGTCCAATGGTAATATAAGAAAGCCCAACATCAATCAATGTTTGCAGTTTGCGTGCTATCATTGGCACGGCATCGAAAAACTCGCGACCTTCTTCAACTGTCATATTTAAAATTTCGTTAATAGACTTTCCTTTATATCTGATCTCTAAGGTCTCACGGTTATAGCGAGCGCCATGACACTGATCACAAGGAACATAAATATCAGGCAAAAAGTGCATTTCAACTTTGATTAAACCATCACCTTGACAAGCTTCACAACGTCCACCCTTAACATTAAAACTAAAGCGCCCTGGATTATAGCCTCGAGCTCGAGATTCTGGTACACCAGCATAAAGTTCACGAATAGAAGTAAAAAATCCAGTATAAGTTGCTGGATTAGAACGTGGCGTACGTCCAATTGGGCTTTGGTCAATCGCAATTACTTTATCAAAATGGTTAAGTCCTTTGATTGATTTATAGGGTGCTATTTCAGTTTTTTCTGCACCATTGAGTTCGTTTTGGGCAAGGGGATATAAGGTATCATTAATTAAGGTTGATTTTCCCGAACCCGATACACCAGTGATACATGTAAATAAGCCAACTGGAATATTTAATGTCACATCTTTAAGATTATTGCCGGTTGCACCAATAAGAGATAACATTTTTTTCTTATCGACTTTGGTGCGAATAGTTGGTATTTCAATTTTTTCTTTACCGGATAAATATTTTCCTGTTAAAGATGTTTTACATGCCATTATTTGTTTGGGTGTTCCCTGAGCAACAACTTCACCACCATGAACCCCTGCCCCAGGACCAATATCAATTACATAATCAGCAGCCATAATAGCTTCTTCATCATGTTCAACGACTATAACAGTATTACCTAAGTCACGTAAATGCGTTAAAGTGTCAATCAGACGAGTATTATCTCGCTGATGCAATCCAATAGAAGGTTCATCTAGCACATACATCACGCCAACAAGACCTGCACCAATTTGGCTTGCTAATCGAATACGTTGTGCTTCACCACCTGATAATGTTTCAGCGGATCTTGAAAGCGTTAAATAGTTAAGTCCAACGTTAATCAAAAATTGTAAACGATCGTTTATCTCTTTCAAGATTTTTTCTGCAATTTGAGCTCGTTGCCCTGTCAATGTCAATTTATCAAAAAAATCCTTGGCTTGTTGCGTACTTAAATCACTAATTGTTGGTAAATTTGTATCATTAATAAACACATTTCTTGCTGCCGTACATAACCTCGAACCATTACAACAAGGACAAGGTCGATGACTAATATATTTTGCTAGCTCTTCACGGATAGTTTGTGATTCAGTTTCTTTATACCGACGAGCTAAATTATTAATAATCCCTTCAAATGGATGTTTACGCTTAACCACATCACCACGATCGTTTGAATAAACAAACTGAATTTCGGTATTACCTGAACCATTTAATAAAATATTTTTTATCTTTTCAGGTAATTTCTCATACGGTTTATCAATGTCAAACTTATAATGATCCGCTAATGATTTTAGCATCTGGAAATAGTAAAAATTGCGACGATCCCAACCTTTAATCGCACCCGCAGCTAATGAAACTTCTGGCATCTGAACAATACGTTTTTGATCAAAATATTGTTGCACACCCAAACCATCACACTCAGGGCACGCACCAGCAGGATTATTGAACGAGAATAATCTCGGTTCTAATTCAGAAATACTGTAACCACAAATAGGACAAGCAAAATTAGCCGAAAACAAATATTCTTCAGCTTGTGGATCATCCAAATTGGCCACTTTAACAATACCATTAGTGATCGAAAGAACCGTTTCAATCGACTCTGCTAAACGAAGTTTTAAGTCGTCACGAATACGAAAACGATCAACAACAACTTCAATGGTATGTTTTTTTTGCAATTCAAGAATTGGCGGATCAGAAAGATCATATACATCACCATCCACTCGTACCCGAATATAACCACTAGCAGCAAGTTGCTCGAACAGTTTAACAAACTCCCCTTTACGCTCAGTAACCACAGGGGCAAGTAGCATATAACGATTATCAGTCGGTAACGCCATGATGCTATCGACCATCTGTGATATCGTTTGTGCAGCTAACGGTAAATGATGATTTGGACAACGAGGTTCTCCAATTCGAGCAAAAAGCAAACGTAAGTAATCATAAATTTCAGTGATAGTTCCTACTGTCGAACGAGGGTTATGCGAAGTTGATTTTTGCTCGATCGAAATTGCAGGTGATAATCCTTCAATATGATCTACATCAGGTTTTTCCATCAATGATAAAAACTGACGAGCATACGCTGACAACGATTCAACATAGCGTCGTTGCCCTTCGGCATATAAAGTATCAAATGCTAACGAAGATTTACCTGATCCAGAAAGACCTGTAATAACAACTAATTTATCTCTTGGAATGGTTACATTAATGTTTTTTAGATTGTGCGTTCTCGCACCACGAATATCGATATCTTTGATTGACATAGATCTCTTCTTTTTTGTGTTTTTAAACAAAATGGATAGAAAATTAACTGTATATTATACCAGTAACATTTGATTAAATATACAACTATATAGCTGAATATACTACTTGACTAATTTTATACTAAAACACAGTGTTACCTGAAACTTTTTGACAAAAAATAAACTAAAATTTTTATTTCTACAGCAGAAAAAAACGGTCATTAATGACCGTCATTTGTTGATTTAACTTAGTATATCAATTTTGGAGTCGCATCAACAGGAATAATTGCGCCGCGATATTGTATAACCGTGCCAGCCACCAAATGCCCCTGTAATGCTGACTGAGAAGGGTTCCTTCCACTTAAACGAGCCCCAAGATATCCAGCACTAAATGAATCACCAGCGGCCGTAGTATCAATCACTTTATCTTTAGTGATTTTATTAGCAGGAACTTCAAAACGACCATCAGCAGAATCAATAATACAGTTATCACTGCCACGTTTAATAACAATTTCAGTTACACCAAATTGTTTTGTACGCTCAATAATTTGCTCATAAGGTAGCTTACCCCATAATAAATCTTCGTCATCTAATGTTAAAAATGCAATATCTGTAAAGCTAAGAATATCAGCATAAACACTACGAGCCAAATCAAGGCTACTCCATAAACATGGACGAAAATTATTATCAAAAATAACTTTACCACCATTAGCTTTAACACGTTTTAAAAGATCTAATAACTTAAGGATACTTTCAGCATCTAAAATAGCAATACTAATACCGCTCAAATATACATAATCATAATGTTCAATTTGCTGAATTATTCTATCTGTTTCAGTTGTTTTCAACCAAAATTTAGCAGCAGCATCATTACGCCAATAATAAAAAGACCGTTCACCATGTTCATCAGTAACAATAGAATAAAGCCCCGGCATTTTATCAGACATTCTTTGTACTAAATCTGTTTGAATGTTTTCTGTTTGCCAACAATCTAACATTTCTTGACTGAAGGGATCGGTACCAAGCCCGGTTACATAATGTATTGAAAAATCATTATCTTTTAGTAAACGAGACAAATAAATCGATGTATTAAGCGTATCACCACCAAAACCACGCGTAGTCGAATCCTGATTCATCGACAATTCAATCATACATTCGCCAATAACAGCTATTTTTGTAGCCATATTATACTTATCATCTTTAACCTTTTTATAAATAATCTAACGCGATTTTTACCACAACTTTGCGAACTGTTTCGATATTATTATCAATTGCACAAAGCGGTTTATGCACTTCATTAGGTAAAAACACGATAAAATCATTTGGGTGTAATATCAACAAGGTCTCTTCTTTTGGTGTTTCGATAAAGGCAATATCATTTTCTACTAATTTATTATCTAACACTTTGGTATACGGAGGTAACGTACTTACTGCCATACCCTCTTGCCCAACTAAAACAATCTGAACGTCAATATATTTTTCATGATATTCTGGATCAGCATCGTGGATATATCGCGATGCACTATCTGACACCATAAAAAACATATTATCACCATCAATATCGTAACGCCCCACAGGCGTGTTATTATTGACATTATCTTTAATATATTCAATTGATTGCTTAATTTTTTCGGGTAAATAAGGAACTAACCCTAAATGATTAATATTACCTAAAATCATACCAAATTATCCTTAAAAATATTGATGAAAATTAATACAAATAACCAAATTAGTTGTAACTAACTTATACTATGATAAATTTAATTAGATTGATAAAGAGTATATACATAAGTCACTTATTTTCGTAGATTATTTGACATATTTCTTCACATTCGTTTGTTTTCATCACGTTGATAATATGTGATAACTGTGATTTAAATATAGGTTGTTGAGTTATTAATTGTTCGGCCTTTTCAATGATTGCGGTCTTTTTCGATTCTGGGATAAATTTTGCGTAATTTTCAGCTGACTGTTCTAATGTGGTGATAATATCCAATTTAGATTGTTCAGTTAAACAGTCTGGTAAAGCAATCCACTTAAATCCACCGTAGTAATATTTTAACATTTCTGATTGCATCATTTTCACACTATACTGTATGACTTCACCTCTTTCATTATCGGGAAGTTCTTTATAAAACTGATTAATATGGGGAGATATTGCCGCAAAATATTTTATATTAAAAGTACTTAATAAAATAATTTCTTGTTGAAATCGTTTTAGGTTATTCGTTAGATCTTGGCTGGTTATTTCGTTTGATTTATTTGATGAAAAGGTTAAATAAATCTCAACTATATGGTTGATATAATTGGTTATATCTAATTTCTCATCTATTTTATCTTTTGAAAAATTCTCAAGAAGTTTGGGATCAGTAAATTGGCTAAGAATTTCTTTACCTTCTTTTGTATATAACCTAGGTAATGTTTTTTGCGCTTCAAATTTTTTGGTTAATTGATAGAGCCTCGTGCGTTCTGAGTGATAATTTAAACCTGTAGCATTCGCAAAGCAACTAGTTAAAATTAATATGACACTTATTATTAACTTCATCATTTGTTATTCCTTATTTTATAATTGTCAAAATTTGGTTACTTAGCCTTGGCAATTTGCGCTTTTAGCATGGCTAGCCTACTTTGCCCTTGTTGCATTTTTTTTTCAGGTGATAATTCGTTACGCTGATCTTGCCACTCTAAGTCGTCTTGTGGCAGTTCTAATAAAAATCGACTCGGTTCAACTTGAAGTGTCTCGCCAAATTGTTTACGTTGCCGGCTAAAAGAGAAAGTCAGTTCTCGTTGCGCCCGAGTAATACCAACATAAGCTAAACGGCGCTCTTCTTCAATGTTATCTTCATCAATGCTAGTTTGATGAGGTAATAAACCTTCGGACATGCCAATCAAGTAGACATAAGGAAACTCTAATCCTTTAGATGCATGTAGTGTCATAAGTTGTACTTGGTCGAGTTCTTCTTCGGACTCGTTACGTTCTAACATATCACGCAAAGTAAATCTCGCGACAGCTTGTTCAAGTGTCATTGCTTCATCAATATCATCACCTTGCAACATATCATTTAACCAACTGACCAATTGTTCTACATTCCGCATACGCATTTGCCCTGATGTTGGGGATGATGAGGTTTCATAAATCCAGCTCTCATAATGAATCCCGTGTAGAAGTTCATAAATAGCTTCCATGGGTTCAGTATGAGATTTTTGAATAAGGGCATCAAACCATTGTATGAATTCTTGTAATGACTCCATACGTTTACCTGAAAGCAATTGGGTCAACCCCATATCATGGCTTGCTTGATATAAACTAACACCTCGATGATTAGCCCATTCGCCAAGTTTTTGAATAGTTGCTGGACCAATTTCTCGTTTTGGTGTGTTGATAATACGAATAAACGCATTATCATCATCTGGATTAGTTAATAATCGCAAATATGCCATTAAATCTTTAATTTCAATTCGAGCAAAAAATGATGTACCGCCAGAGATTCGATACGGTATCCGATATTGCATGAGTATCTTTTCAATTAGTCGTGCCTGATGATTGCCACGATATAAGATAGCGTATTGACCATATTGACTGTTATGCGCAAAACGATGGCCAATAAGGTGATTAATAACTTTTTCGGCTTCATGCTCTTCGCTATCGGCTGAAATAACTTTTAATGTTTCACCATAACCCAGTTCTGAGAAAAGTTTTTTTTCAAAGATATGTGGATTATTTTCGATTAAGATATTCGCCACTTTTAAAATTCGACCCGATGATCGGTAATTTTGTTCTAATTTGATCACTTCTAAATTAGGAAAATCTTGTTTAAGTAATACTAAATTTTGTGGTCGTGCACCACGCCAAGAGTAAATAGACTGATCATCATCACCAACAACAGTAAATTTAGCTCGGTTACCAACTAGTAATTTGATAAATTCGTACTGACTTGTGTTTGTGTCTTGATATTCATCAACCAACAAATAACGAACTTTGTTTTGCCATTTTTCGCGAACTTCTTCGTTGGTTTTTAATAAGAGTGTGGGCAATAATATAAGATCATCAAAATCTAATATACTGCAAGCTTTTAATTGTTTTTCATACAATTGATAACAGTGAGCAAATAGTTTCTCTTTATTCGTCTGCGCTCTTGCCATCGCAATAGTTGAATCAACAAGATCATTTTTCCAATTTGAGATTGTTGAGCGTAATTGATTAATTAGATCCTTATCATCTTCTAACCATTGATGAGTTAGTTCCTTGAGTAGCGCTGTTTGATCATGATCATCAAATAATGAGAAATTAGATTTAATTCCCAGATGAGTATACTCTCGGCGAATAACATCCAATCCTAGCGTATGGAATGTTGATATTTTAAGCCCTCTTGCTTCTTGTTTACTAAGTGCTTGGGCTATACGTTCTTTCATTTCGCGTGCGGCTTTATTCGTAAAGGTAACCGCAACAATATGGCGTGGTAAATATTCTTTAACACGAATTAAATAGGAAATTTTGTTAATGATAACCCGAGTTTTGCCAGAACCTGCCCCAGCTAAAACAAGGCAAGGTCCTGAAACATATTCAACGGCTTTTTGTTGACTTGAATTTAAACGCACAGAATAAAACCATTAGGAAAAATGTGAGCTAGTATATAACGATATACTAGCAACGCGCAATTAGCGTCATTATTGAGCAAATATAATTGCTATTTTTTAAATATTATTTGATGAATGTTAAAGCCTGTTCAACAACCTCGATCCCTGCCCCTTTTTTATGCGTATTTTCGCTAAGATAGCGCCGCCATTGCCTTGCTCCTTTACGTCCATTAAATATACCTAAAGTATGCCGCATAATATGGTTAAGTTGCGCACCTTGCATTAGCTGTTGTTCGATATAAGGGTAAAGTGCTTGAATAGCAGATAGAGGATCAATGACGGGAGCATTTGTGCCAAAAATTTGCGTATCAATTTCAGTAAGTAACACTGGATTTTGATATGCCTCTCGCCCAACCATTACACCATCAACATGCTGTAAATGGCATTTTATTTCATCAATTGTTTTTATGCCACCATTGATGGCTATAGTTAAATTGGGATAATCTTGTTTCAATTTATAAACACGTTCATAGTCAAGTGGCGGAACCTCACGATTTTCCTTTGGGCTTAATCCTGATAACCATGCTTTGCGCGCATGTACAATAAATGTTTTGGTGTAAGGCATTACCTTCTCAATAAATTGACACAAAAAAGTATAGCTATCGCAATCATCAATACCAATTCTTGTTTTTACCGTGACGGGAATATCAACCTGATCTTGCATCTGAGCGATACAATCGGCAACCAAATTTGGATTTCCCATTAAACAAGCACCAAACATACCATTTTGTACGCGATCTGATGGACATCCTACATTTAAGTTGATTTCGTCATAACCACGTTCTTGCGCTAATTTTGCACATTGTGCTAATGCGTTAGGATCGCTACCGCCTAGTTGCAAGCTAAGTGGATGCTCTTCATTGTTGAAAGCTAAATAATCACCTTTTCCAAATAAAATTGCGCCTGTAGTCACCATTTCGGTATATAGCAATGCTTTTTTTGTTAAAATTCGATGAAAATAACGGCAATGTTTATCTGTCCAATCTAACATTGGGGCAATAGAAAAACGATTTAAACTTGAACTATTATGCAAAAAATTACCTCGACATTAATTTAAAAAATGCTATTTTATTCGCCACGTTCAAATAGAGCAATAATATAAGGAATAAAAATGAATACAAATCAAACAAATACAATTTCTTTTCAAATAACTGAATTATTAATAAAACATATGCGTTTTATCGCTACTATGCAACAAGTTTTTGGTGTTATTTTTATAATTGCTGGCGCTCTTACCTGTCTAGGTATAATCACTGCTATTATTGGTATTCCACAAATCATTGCTGGGGTAAAACTTTTTAAGTCAGGAAGCGCATTTAGCTTAGCTGCAAGTGTTCAAAAAGAAAATGATATTATTGATGCTATTGAAAACCTATATGGCTATTGGAAATATGCTTTAATAACATTTATCGCTTCGATTGTATTTATTGTTTTATACATTGTAATTATTATTTCTATTCTTGTTACATACAGTAATGGTTATTACTAACAATTATTACTTTAATCTAAAGACTACTGATCTTCTAATTTTGGCACTTTTTCAAGTAAGTATCTAGTAGCATTGTTCTAGGCATAACGAGTTGCTATTGTTAATTTTTGGCAAGATTAAAATATGGCAACATCTTTATGCCTTTTGATTGAGAAATCAACAGTCTTAGTATTGTTAACAAAATTAAGGCGCACAATGTGCCTTAATTTTGTTAACTATAAATATGGCTATTTAACTGTTTTTTCACTACGTGATAAGCCAATAATTCCTGAACGGACGGTTTCGATAATATTGCATGTTTCACGAATTGAGGATAAAAATGAATCTAGTTTTTCACTAGTACCCGATAGTTGTACAATATAATGTGTTGCAGTAACATCTACGATCGATCCTCTAAAAATATCGGCACAACGTTTAACTTCATCACGTGCTTGTGAACCTTTTGCTTCTACTTTTACTAGCATGATTTCACGCTCTACATGCGGGCCTTCGGTTAAATCATGAACACGGTAAACATTAACAAGTTTATGCAATTGCTTTTGGATCTGTTCAATCACATGCTCATCACCCGAGGTCTGAATTGTCATGCGGTGCATGGTTGGATCTTCAGTCTGCGCAGTGGTGATAGTTTCGATATTAAAACCACGTTGCGAAAACAAGCCGATAATTCGTGATAATGCGCCAGGTTCGTTTTCGGTTAAGATTGATAATATATAACGCATTAGGTTCTCTCCGTTTTACTAAGCCACATTTCGTTCATTGCACCACCTCGAACTTGCATTGGATATACATGTTCAGTCGCATCAGTCATAACATCAACAAAAACTAAACGGTTTTTGATTGCCAGTGCTTGTTTCAGTTTAGATTCTAGTTCCTCACGCTTTGTTATTACCATACCAACATGACCATAGGCTTCTGCAATTTTAGCAAAATCAGGTAGAGATTCCATATAAGAACTTGAATGGCGTCCAGAATAAATCATATCTTGCCACTGTTTAACCATGCCTAAGAAGCGGTTGTTCAAATTTAAAACCAGTACTGGTAAGCCATATTGCAATGCGGTTGATAATTCTTGAATATTCATTTGGATACTACCATCGCCTGTTACACATACAACGGTTTTTTTAGGATATGCCAATTTGACTCCCAGCGCTGCTGGCAAACCAAATCCCATCGTGCCTAGCCCACCAGATGTGATAAAGTGACGAGGTTTATCAAATGGGTAATAAAGCGCAGTAAACATTTGATGTTGACCGACATCGGTCGTCACAAATGCATCACCTTTGGTTAATTTATATAACACTTGTATCGCTTCTTGTGGTTTAATGCTTTGCCCTTCATGGTTATAAGCTAAGCAGTGACGTGATCGCCAGTGTTCTATCTGTTTCCACCAATCAATTAATGCGTCAAGATCACGTTCTGTATTTAACTCATCTAACATAGACAGCAACGTTTCAAGAACAACTTTTGCATCACCAACTACAGGAATTGAAGCAGATATAGTTTTTGAAATAGAAGTCGGATCGATATCAACATGAATAATTTTGGCTTTTGGACAATATTTTTCAACATTATTGGTTGTTCGATCATCAAAACGTGCACCGATTGCAAAAATTACATCGGCATTATGCATGGCCATATTAGCTTCATAAATACCGTGCATGCCTATCATACCAAGATAATGTTTATCGGTTCCCGGAAAAGCACTAATACCCATTAACGTTGAAGCGACAGGTAAGTTTAATTTTTCTGCAAGTGTTTTAATTTCGCCACTAGCATCGGCGGCAATAACCCCACCACCAATAAATAACACCGGTTTTTTAGCCGATAACAACGTGGTTAATGCTTTTTTGATCTGTTTTTTATGACCTTGAATCGTTGGATTGTAAGATCGCATTAAAACTGATTTTGGATAATGATAATTATATTTGTTAGCTGGATTAACAATATCTTTTGGTAGATCGATAACGACTGGACCAGGCCTACCTGTCGAAGCAATATAAAATGCTTTTTTGATGGTTTCTGGAATATCTTTACTATCTTTGACTAAAAAACTGTGTTTAACAATCGGACGCGAAATTCCGATCATGTCACATTCTTGAAATGCATCATTACCAATTAGGTTACTGGCAACTTGTCCAGACAATATAACCAGTGGAACCGAATCCATGTAAGCTGTTGCAATACCAGTAATAGTGTTTGTTGCCCCAGGGCCTGATGTAACTAAAACAACGCCAACATTCCCTGTTGCTCTAGCATAACCATCGGCCATATGTACCGCAGCTTGTTCATGGCGAACTAATATATGTTCAATACCACCTAACGTGTGAATGGCATCATAAATATCAAGAACACTACCACCGGGATAGCCAAATATCTGTTTTACTCCTTGGTCAATCAAAGATTGAATAACCATCTCTGCGCCTGACAGTTTTGCCATGGTTGTTGTCTCCAATGTAACTGATTAGTCATTTAGTGGTTTATTTTGCATCAACTTATAAACAAAATCAATTAAAGTCAATTAACTAAGTGTTTTACTGAAAAAATTATCCACAAATAAAATTATTTTTTAAAATATTATGAATAATATCCGTAATCTATCTATTTTATTTAAATATTGCTAATTGATTTTATTGTTATTTTTTTATTTTTTATATAAACTCAGGAGATGAGTATTTCTAGCCATAACGGTACTAGGATTCTTCTTCACCCAAAGGTACAAATATGAGCAATATTTCTTCTAAACCAACCTCTCTTGCTGACTGGCAATTAGTTAAAGTTACAGGTGAGGATAACCGAGCTTTCTTGCAAGGTCAAATAACTAACGATATTAACCGACTTTCAGAAAAATCTACGCTTTATGCTGCTCATTGCGACAGTAAAGGCAGAATGTGGAGTACTTTATTGTTATTTCAACGAGGTAATGATATTTACTATATTGAGCGTAAAAGTGTTGTTAAAAAACAGATTGCCGAACTAACAAAATACGCTGTTTTTTCTAAAGTAACTATCGAACCAGTCGAAGATCTAAATATGGTCGGCTTGGTTGGAGATGCGATCCCCCCTGGAATCACAGAAAAATTAAGCGATAAAAACTGTTTTACTGAAAATAATATCACTTATATCAAACTACCTTTACCGCAAATGCGTGTTATTATGGTAACGCCGGAGCCTATTTCTGAAGATTTACATCCATGTAGCGACTGGCTAAAACTTGATCTGCAAGCTGGTTACCCTATCATTGATAATGACAATATGGCAATATTATTACCACAAGCCTGTAATTTGCAATCTTATGACGCAATCAGCTTTGAAAAAGGTTGTTACTGTGGTCAGGAAATGGTAGCTAGAGCGCAGTTCCGTGGAGCAAATACTCGTGGTATGTATGTTATAAAGGGCACGAGTGATGTTCTACCTAAAATTGGTAGTACACTTGAATATAAACTTGCCGGTGGTTGGCGAGAAGGGGGACTTGTGTTAGCTGCGGCAAAACTAGACGAAAAAGACGGTGTTTGCGTCCAAGTGGTACTTAATAATGGAATTGATTTAAATACGCCATTTAGAGTATATGGAAATGACAATAGCCGAATGACATTTTAATTGTCTGCGACTAATAAGCTGGGATAACACAACGTTTATTCCAGCTGTCGTTGAAATCTCGTTTTAACTTAGTTAGCAAGTTCTTGGTTAACTATTTCAACAAAATAGCTTACACCAGTTGTTAACACTTCATCATTAAAGTTAAAAGCTGGATTATGCAAATTAGCCCCTCTACCAGCGCCCAACCATACATAAACACCAGGGATTTTTTGTAGCATAAAAGCAAAATCTTCTGAACCCATTGAAGGGAGAGAATCAATAATTAAGTTATCTTGTCCCACAACTTGTTTAGCAGCTGCAATAGCAATATCAGCTTGTTTAGCGTAATTGATGGTAGCTGGGTAACGGCGTTGATAATCTACTTCCGCCTTGGCTCCAAATGTTGTGGCAATACCTGTTGCTATTTGTTTAATACGATTTTCAGCCATATCTTGTACTTGTGCACTAAATGTTCTAACAGTACCGCGAATAACCGCTTCCTGTGGTAACACATTCCAAGTATCGCCACTATGAATTTGCGTTACGCTAACTACCAATGAACTTAAAGGATCAGCATTACGACTCACAATACTTTGTAATCCATTTACGATTTGCGTAGCTGTCAAAATTGTATCTTTTCCTAGATGAGGCGCAGCGGCATGAGCACCAACACCTGTTATTTTGATCTCAAATACATCATACGATGCCATCATTGGGCCATGATTAATATAAAAGTGATTTAACTCCATATTAGGTTGATTATGCATGCCATATACTGCTTCAATCGGAAATTGTTCAAATAAACCATTTTCAACCATCACTCTGGCTCCGCCTTCGTTTTCTTCAGCTGGTTGAAAAATAAGAACAACAGTACCAGCAAAATCACAGTGTTCACTAAGATATTTAGCCGTTCCTAGTAACATTGCAGTATGCCCATCATGACCACACCCATGCATTTTGCCAGAAATGGTTGAGCAATAATTAATATTATTTTCTTCAATAATATCTAATGCATCTATATCAGCTCGCAGAGCAATCCATCGTCCATCACGATTACCTTTAATAATACCAACAACTCCTGTTGGAGCAAAATCAGTATATAACTCGGTAATACCAAAGGATTGTAACTTTTCGATAATAAATTGCGTGGTTTTAACCTCTTCAAAGGCTGTTTCTGGATGGGCGTGAATATGATGGCGCCATGTTATCATTTCGGTTTTTAATTGATTAATACTATTAGATATCATAAGTAATTCCTTAGTAGGTGAATAACCTGCGGTTCAACAAACCTAGCTAACACTATAACGCGATTTTCACTTTTATAAAAATAACTATTTTTACTATGGATATCAATTTTAGTTATATATTGCATTTAATGAAAAAATAATACATTTATGCACTTTTAACACTTATTGATTAACAATAAATTGATTAAAACACCTATTTTCCTGAAACTTTTTAACAGAAATAATAAATCACATAACCAGAAATTAATAAGAAAGGGCCAAATGGAATAACTTTTGATTTTGGTTCATTGATCACATATCGCAAAAAAAGAGAATATATAATCCCCAATAGGGAAGCAAAAAATAATAACATTGGTAATGATGTATAAGGCAACCAAGCACCAAGAGCGGCAAGCAATTTGATATCACCTCCCCCTAATCCCTGTTTTTTAAATACCAAATAAAATAAAGTAGCAGGTATTTTTAATAATAGATATCCCCAAAAGATACCTAGCAAAGCATCGGTTAAAACGATGTTTGCCAAATCAAAATAGGCAAGCATTACACCTGTCCACATTAATGGTTGGGTAAACAAATCTGGCAATAAATAGTATTTAAAATCGATTAAAGCTAAAAGTAAAAAATAACAACCAAGAATCATTAAAATACCGCTTTGATAATTGATGCTTTTATCAATATAAATAAAAGTAAATAAAACAGCGACAAATAATTCAACAATAAGATATTGGCATGAAATATTGGTATTGCAGTAATAACAACGTCGTTTTAATATTAACCAAGAAATAATCGGTATCAATTGCCAAGCTTTAAGCTTACTATGACAATGTGGGCAAGCAGATCGATGAAAACTAATTCGACATAAATATTGGTATGGTGTCAGTGTTGGCAAATAACGATAATAAGCAACATAAACAAAGCTACCGATACAAAGACCTAAATAGATAATAATAAATACTAACATTAGTGAATTACATCGCCCATTTGGAATATCGGTAAATACATAGCCATAATTAAACTGCCAATAATTAAAGACAAAACAAGCATTAATAATGGCTCGAATGCTTGCGATAAATTATCGGTTAAGGTTTGATTTTGTTCTTGATAATAAATTGCTAATTTATCGAGCATTAAATCTAGTGTGCCTGATTCCTCCCCCACATGAATTAACTGTGAACATAAATTAGGAAAGTATCGTTGCCCATGCAATACATGGCTAAATGGAAGCCCTTGCTCAATGCCTACAATAATTTGCGAAATACTATCACGATAAAGACAATAGCAAGTAGTATTAGCCGCCGCAGTTAAACCAGCTAATAATGGTATGCCAGCTTTTTGAGTGATTCCAATTGTTTGAAAAATCTGAGTTAAGCAAGTGGTTTGAATAATTTTTCCAATAAAGGGAAATTTTATTACTATCATTTCGATTTTACGTCGATAACGCACTTTTAAATAGCGTTGATAACAGAAATAACTAATAAAAAAGACGATACACCAAATTAACCAGCTTTGTTGCAAATAACTCGAAAAATCAATAACTCCTTGTGTAAAAGCTGGTAGTTCAGCATCGAAATTTTGATAAATATCGGAAAATTTTGGTAAAACGAATAATAACATTACCAAACTTGCCATCATTGCAATCAATAATAAAAATAACGGATAACGCATTGCCTTTTTTAGGCTTTTTTGCAGTTTAATTGATTTTTCAAGCAATAACGATAATTGTTCAAAACTTTCATCGAGCTGCCCAGTTAGTTCGCCTGTTGCAATAATCTCACAATACAAAGAGGAAAACACCGATTGATGTTGCTGCAATACTTGAGATAAAAATTCGCCTTTAGCGACTTGTTGTTTGATATCAAGTAACAAATATTGCCAATGCGGTTTAGCTTGTTCTTGAGCAAGCAATTGTAATGTATCAATAATAGACAAACCTGCTTTTAACATAGTCGCTAATTGTTTGGTAATCATCAGTAGATCTGTACGATTAAAACTATGTGCAGTAATAATTTTACCAGCTTTAATCTTAATGGCAATTTTACCTTGCAATAATAACAGTCTTTTAGCTGCCTGTGATGATTCGGCAATAATTTTGTGTTGATTAAAATCGACATCATACCAATAATAGAGCCGTTTCATACTGTATCACCCAAGACTCGATTTAATTCAGCTAATGTTGTCACGCCCTGCCTCACTAATTTTTGTCCTGCTATTTTTAGCGAAGTCATATTTGAAGGTAAAATAGTTTGATTGGCTAATATTTGTTGTTGAATATCGGGCGTGATAACTAAAAACTCGTATAATCCAATTCGCCCTTTATAGCCGCCAATACAATTTCGGCATCCTGAAGCTAAATAATGGGGTTGGTATTCATTGTCTAACTTAACCAAATCACTTGCCACAATTTTGCAGTGTGGGCACAATTTTCGAACTAACCGCTGAGCAATAATTAATTTTAAACTTGATGACAATAGATAATTTTCTATCCCCATTTGCTTTAATCGTGTTATTGCCTCGACACTTGAATTAGTGTGCAATGTAGATAGCACCAAATGCCCTGTTTGCGCAGCTTGAATGGCAATTTCGGCGGTTTCACGATCGCGAATTTCGCCGATCATCATTACATCAGGATCTTGCCGTAGTAAAGCACGCAATACAATGGCAAATGTTAAGCCAGCCTTGAGATTAATCGCAGTTTGATTAATACCCTCTAGGGGAATTTCAATGGGATCTTCGACACTACAGATGTTACGTTCGGTTTTATTTAACCGCTTTAATCCACTATATAACGTCACCGTTTTACCGCTTCCTGTTGGACCTGTAACTAAAATCAATCCTTGTGGATAGTTTAAAATTTGCTTGAATGTTAACAGATCTGCATCCGTTAACCCTAAATCATTAATGGTTAATTCAGATTCATGATTATCCATTACTCTTAAAACAATTTTTTCGCCATTCATTACAGGCAAAGTGGAAATACGCATGGTATAACGATCAATAATGAGTTGACCATCTTGCGGTAATCGATGTTCAGCTATATTTAGTTGAGACATGATTTTTAATCTTGCTGTTATCTGTTTAGCTAATGCAAGGGGCGGTGATAACATATCATGTAAAACACCATCAATACGCATACGTATACGATAGCTATGTTGGTAAGGCTCAAAATGAATATCTGAAGCACGCTTATCTAATGCTTCAAGTAACAATTTATCGATACTTTCAATTAACTGTTCTTCTTGCATAAAGGTGGTTCCTTATTCGTCAATTATTAAATACAAACATTAGAATTTAAAAATATCTTCACAAGCACTGGTTAAACTGGTATCACTTGGCGATGTAGTACAAACTCGGCTCCAATCTAAATTGCCATTTGTAGCATTGATTGTTGGTGTTAGTGTAGTAGTTAACCCTGTTAAGGCGCTGGTTCCAACCAAGGTAATAACTCCGTTATTAACCGTAATAGAGGTAACATGATTTGATGTTCGACTCGCTGGTACGCCATTATTACCATTACTACAATTGGTTAAGCTACCTTGCTCTACAGCACAAATTTCGACAGCTGTTTTATACGAAGTCATCGTTTGTAACATATCGGTTAAGGCAGCTTTTTTTACATATCCCTGATAAGCAGGAACACCGATAGCAGCTAAGATAGCGATAACAATAATAGCAATCATAAGTTCAAATAACGTAAAGCCCGATTGATTAGACATAAATACCTCTATTTTTTAGTCAATGTTTTAATCTAAGAGCCTTTATAGCAAAACAAAAAAATGGAATAATAATGAAAAAGTAAGATTAGAAAGTAAAATCCTTAATGTAGTTAATTATTACGTTGTATGTTCAATTTTTGCGAAGCAAATCGCAAAATAGACAAATCCATACATTGGTTTATCAAATAAGTGGAGTCACTATGTCCCTAAAAATTATTAATGGCTGGTTACAAGGTATAAAGCAAGTTATTTCGCCTTTTTATAATGAACGACCTATTAATAAACCGATATCACTACTTATTATTCATAATATAAGCTTACCGCCCAATGAATATGGAGGTCCTTATGTTGAGCAATTATTTACTGGTCGGCTCGATCCCAACCAGCACCCGTACTTTGCTTCGATTCATCAACTTGAAGTATCAAGCCATCTGTTTATTCGACGTGATGGTGAAATTATTCAATTTGTTCCATTTGATAAACGTGCCTGGCATGCAGGAAAATCAGCATTTGAAGGGCAAGAAAATTGTAATGATTTTTCGATCGGCATCGAAATGGAAGGATGTGATAGCGATAATTTTACCGAACAACAATATCAGCAATTAGTAAACGTTACGTTATTATTACAACAAACTTATGCCATCAAAGATATTGCTGGGCATAGCGATATTGCTCCAAATCGAAAAACAGATCCTGGCCCTTGTTTTGATTGGCTACATTATCAGAATTTATTAACACAAAAATCGCAAGGGCAAAAGCTACTAAATCAACTTGAACAAATTATAGAGGAATTACAAAAGATCAATTTATGGCAAACTATACCGCCAAATCCCAATGCATTTTTAAGCCAAGAACCTTTTGCTATCGATACCATGCAAGCACACGAATGGTTACAATGGATTTTTATTCCACGTATACAAGCAATGATTGACGCCAAAACAAATTTGCCCAAATTTGCCTTACACCCTTATTTTGAAGAAGCACTAAAAGAGCAAGAACAAGATGTTAATCATCTACTTTACCTAATTAAGCAACTTGATGATTTGTCGCAACTTAATTATGAAAAATTACCGCATTAATATGCGGTAATAATTAAAGTTAACAAACCTGAAAAAATAATCAGGTATAGCATTGATTTTATTGAGTTTTTGTTTAATTCCCACTACTATTCATTCGACGATACTCATTAACTGCTTGCTGATGGTTACTGTAAGTACTTGAGAATGTATGTCCACCTGTTCCATTCGCCACAAAAAACAGATAATTGGTTTTAGCTGGGTGTGCTGCAGCTTCGAGCGAGGCAATGCTTGGCATTGCAATTGGAGTTGGTGGTAATCCTTCAATAACATAAGTATTATAAGGATTTTCAGTATCGGTCAAATCAACGCGCCTAATAGTACCTTTATAGTTATCGCCTAAACCATAAATAATAGTTGGATCTGTTTGTAACTTCATTTTAGCTCTTAAACGATTAACAAATACCGATGCCACATTAGCACGCTCTGAACTAATACCTGTTTCCTTCTCAATAATTGATGCAATAATCAGTAATTCATAAGGGGATTGATAAGGAAGATTACTATCCCGATTATCCCAAATTTTTTGCAAATTACTTTTCATCGTCATATGCGCACGTTTTAGGATATTAATATCTAAAGTGTCTGCGGTATAAAGGTAAGTATCAGGCGATAACCAACCTTCAATTGATCCTTCAATGCCTAATAACTTAGCAATTTCTTCATCTGTTTTTCCAACTAATGTTTGTTCAATGTATGGCGTACTTTGAATAATATTTAACCAATCTTTAGCTCGTTTACCTTCCACAAATTGAATTGAAAAATTGCTTTCTTTACCCGACACTAATAATTGCAAAAACTCTTCAACGGTCATATGTGGGTGTAATTGATAAGTTCCTGCTTTAATTGATCTCAATGAAGGATTCAATTTACACAAATAAGGCAATAAATAAGCACTATGCATTAATTTACTTTCTTTAACTTGTGCAACCAATTGGTGCATGGATGTGCCTTTTTTCAAAACAAACATCTGGTTTTCGTTGGTTACTTGCATTTGTTGTTTAGAAAACTGCTGTAAAAAGTAATAACCAATACTGATCGAGCCGCCAATAATTAATATAAAAGAAAGTGAAGTGTATAAAAATATTTTTTTAATCATAATTTAATTTATCTATATAATGAATTTTTGCGCGTGAAGTTAAGCGCGTTATTAATTCGTAAGAACTAATTCCAGTATGCTTTGCGATTTCCTCAACAGGAAGTCCTGCTCCCCAAAATATGACTTCATCACCTGGTTTTTCAAGACAATTTATACCTAAATCAACTACAATCATATCCATTGATACTCGACCAACGATTGGTACTTTTCGACCATTAATCAAAACAGGAGTATTTTCTGGAATATTTCGTGGATAACCATCACCATACCCCATTGCAACCACACCTAGTTTAGTATCTTGCTGGCTACACCAAATTTGACCATAACCAACTGATTCACCTTTTTTGTGTTTTCGTACCGCAATTAATTCAGATTTAAACGTCATTGCAGGTTGTAGCTCAGCAATAGATTCATCAAAAGGTGAAACGCCATATAAAGCAATACCTTGACGCACAACATCTCGCTGAGCTTTTGGCCAGGCTAATATACCGCCCGATGCAGCAATCGAGCGTTTGCCAATAAGTGATTTGTCATCAATTGAATTAATAAACTCATCAAATAGTTCTATTTGCTTTAACGTTTTCTCTGAAGAGAGATCATCAGCCGAACTAAAATGACTCATAATATTAATTGGTTTGCAAACCACTGAACAACTAGCCAAACGATAAAATTCTTCTTTTGCTTCATCAGGACAAAAACCTAAACGATGCATTCCTGTATCAAGCTTAAACCATGTGGTAATTTGATCTTTACGGAGGGATGTTTGCAATATGTCAATTTGCCATTTGCTATGAATAGCTGGTTGAATGTTAAAATCAATAAAATAATCCAAATCATCATGCGGGAAGAAACCTTCCAAAGCCAGAATCGGCGTGTTAATACCATTGTTTCGCAATTGCATAGCTTCGGTAAGGCGCGATACACCAAAATAATTCACTTTATCATGTAATAATTGAGCAATCTCCTCACTACCGTGTGAATAAGCATTGGCTTTTATAATCGCAACTAGTTGACTATTTGGAGCCATTTTTTTGAGATACTCAACATTATGAATAACTGCTTGACGATTAACTTCAACAACTGCAATAGACATTTCTTTAATCCAGACTCTTATCGAACCATTATTTTAAATTCTGTTTCTAATAATAACAAATTTTTTACAGTATACAAATCGGTGGAAATTTTAGGCTATTACGGAAATTAGTATTTTTAATCAATAGAATATACTAAACCATAATTTTAACTTTATGACGAGTTAATATTTGTTTTGTCATAGTAAACGTTAATAATGGTAATAACTTACCTACTCACCAAGTTTTTATAAAGATGCCTTAATGCCATTGTAGGATAATAAATTAACATTCTTGGACCAGAAAACCGCATTACCTGTTTAATTTTTAATTTATAATCTTTACGATAACAATGTTTAGGGCAACGTTCACATGTCGTTTTTTCTTCACCAAAACGGCACATTGTTAAGCGTTGCATAGCATATTGCAACAAGTCGTTGCATTCCTCACATAACTGATGATGTTGGCTATGATGTTGTTTAAAGCAATATAAATAGATCATTGCTCTTACTGTTGCTTTTTCTTGCTGTATTTTAGGACCGTTATTGTTTGCAACCATAATTACATACACGTTAATTAAGAAAGTGGTAAAATAAAATCATCTAATATGATCACAAGGATTTGTTGTAATGGCAAGAATTATCAATAAAGACACAACTGTTTGCATGTCCCTTTCAGCAAGACCAAGCAATTTTGGTACTCGCTTTCATAACTATTTGTACGAAAAACTCCATCTTAATTACTTATATAAAGCCTTTACTACCAATAATTTGAAAGATGCGATTTATGGCATTAAGGCCTTAGGTATTAGAGGTTGCGCCATTTCAATGCCTTATAAAGAAGCTTGCATTGAGTTTATTGATGAATTAGATGACTCGGTAAAATCTATTCAATCGATAAATACCATTGTTAACACCAACCATCATTTAAAAGCTTATAACACTGATTATATTGCCGTTGCTAAACTCATTGTAGAAAATAAGATTGATAATACAACACCATTTGTATTAAAAGGCAGCGGAGGCATGGCTAATGCGGTGATCGGAGCTTTTTATGACGCGGGATTTAAAAATGGTATTATTGCCGCACGTAACCAACAAAAAGGCGAAGCATTAGCCAAACGATATGGATATCAATGGATAAAAGATGAACAAAATATCCCACCACAACAAGCAAAGCTTATTATTAATGTAACGCCAATTGGCATGCTTGGCAGTATTGAAGCGCAAGAATTAGCTTTTCCCAAAAAAATGATAAATAACGCTGATATTGTGTTTGATGTCGTTGCTCTCCCCGTTGAAACACCAATGATAAAATATGCCCAGCAGTTAAACAAAACTATTATTTCAGGTGCTGATGTTGCAGTACTTCAAGCGCTTGAACAATTTGTATTATATACAAGTATTACACCTAGCGAAGAATTAGTTAAACAAGCAGGTGAATTTGCACGACAAGGTTAAATAACATTATCACTTCCACCGCGGCTATACGGTGGAAGTTGAATATATAACTTATGACATGATATAAGCTATAACATCGCCTGATGTAATTTGTTATACACTGCTAATAACTTTTGATGCATAGCAAATTGTTCTAAATTATTATTGGTGGTTTTTTGGTCTGTGGCAAAATCTGACAAGCCAAAAAATGTTTTTTCGCCACTAGCATATTGCCACATATCATCAACACAGGTTTTACCATACATTTTATTAAATGCGGCTTGATAGTTATTAAACTGTTTTTTGTCTCGTTGTAAAATAAAATTAACTAATGTCTGTAAACAACGATAAGCATGATTGCGCGATGGCGTGAATATAGACTCGTTCATTTCAATCGTCCAATCAATCCACTGTTGTGCTTGTATTAAGTCTTTGCCTGCCAATGCCAGCATTGCTTTTAACTCGCCAACGCGAAGAGTTAACCAAGCATTATCGTTACCTGTTGCTATGCCTAGCAGTTCGCGAATTCGAGCATAATCATCAAGCCCTTCATCATCAAGCTGTTCAATAATTGCTAGGTACTGTTTAGCTGTACGTTTTTGGTAAGGTAATGACAAAATAAGCTCTCGTAATCCAATAGCCATATTGCTATTGGCAATTATAAGATCTTCAGGAGGATAAATTTCAGACATACCAACGGCCAGAATTCGGCAAGCATATACACCAAGGTGTTCGTAGTCCATAATTAACACTTCAGTATTATGGCGGGTAAAAATATCCATCAAATTAGCAAATTCTTGCTCAGTTGAACCGGAAAAGTCCCAATCGACAAATTCGTAATCTGCTTGCTCATTAAATAGATCCCATGAAATCAAACCGCTTGAATCAATAAAATGCGTTTCTAAATTGCTAAGGTCGGCAATATCATCATTATCAAAACTTGGAGGTGAAAACACATCAAGATCTTTTAAACTGCGTCCTTGTAGTAATTCTGTTACTGTTCTTTCAAGCGCAACGCCAAAATTTGGATGCGCACCAAATGAGGCGTAACACGTTCCATTTTGTGGATTAAATAACACTACACAAATAACCGGAAACTCTCCACCCAATGAGGCATCAAAACAGTAAAGCGGAAAGCCTTCGCTTTCAAGCGCATCAATTGCAGCTAAAACGGTGGGGTAACGGTTAATCACTTCAGTTGGGATAATTGGTAAGCTAATGCCTTCGGCTATAATCTTATTTTTAGTATAACGCTCAAAAATTTCAGATAACCCTTGTACTCGAGCCTCATTACGAGTATTACCGGCTGACATTCCATTAGAGGCATATAAATTAGCAATTAAATTAACTGGCACATAAATAGTTTTTTTGTCAGACTGCTGTTCAAATGGTAAAGCGCAGATACCTCGATCACCATTACTTGATTGTAAATCAATTAAATCTGTTGCACTCAATTCATGATCAGGATCATAAAACTTAAGTAGTTCTTTGGATAATAGTCCTTTAGGTAGTGAATTATCTTCAGGAATAGTGAACCATTTTTCACTTGGATAATGCACAAAATCGGCATTCGCTATTTGCTTTCCTAAGTAAAAATCTGAAAAAAAGTAATTGGTTGATAACCGTTCAAAATACTCTCCTAAAGCCGATGCTAATGCCGCCTTTTTGCTTGCGCCTTTACCATTAGCAAAGCACAATGGACATTTAGTATTTTGAATATGCACTGACCACACATTAGGTACCGGATTTAGCCAAGAAGTTTCTTTTACTTCTAAATCATATTTTGCTAATTGCTGCTGAAAATAGTTGATCGAATCTTCAAGAGCAGCATCTTTACCGGGGATATAAGTTTTCATAAGTTAATCTCAAAATAATTTTATGTTATAATTGTTGCGCTTTTCAAAAATTATCACTTTATACGCAAATATAAAAAAATAGAAGTAATAAAATCAATCCAACTAAAAAGGAAATAAAATGAACAAAAAAATAGACTTTAAAGGCTTTACCATTAAAGACTTATTCTTTTTTGATAAAATGTTAACACCTTCTTTTATCACAATCGTGTATTGGATCGCATTATTACTTATTGGAATTAGTGCGTTCTCTATGATATTAGGTAGTTTTGCTGCATTTACTTATAGCTTTACTATGGGTTTAGTTGCTTTTTTCACTGGCATTGTTACCTTAGTTGTGGGCTTTATTTCAACTCGCATTGGTTTTGAATTAATTTGTGTACTATTTAATATTAATCAAAATATTCAAAAATTAGCTAATGAAAAGACCAATTCAGAAAAACAAGAAGAATGTTCTGATACAGATCCTATTAATTAATATTGTTTATTTAACTATATAGCTTAAAAATGTGGGAACAAATTCCCGCATTTTTATTTTTCATGTAATTTTAATTTACATGTTGTCAAATCAAAATAATCAGTTAACCAACATTAAGATCGCTAAGAGGCCATCTTGGTTTAACACTAATAACTAAATCTGAATACTGCCTCTCTTTTAAATGAATCATACCAGCATAAGCAATCATGGCACCATTATCGGTACAAAATTCGAGCCTTGGATAAAAAACTTTTCCTTTTCGTTGGTGCATCAACTCAGTCAATTTAGTACGCAGTGTTTTGTTAGCACTTACCCCACCAGCAACTACTAAATTTTTAAATCTAGTTTGTTCAAGTGCTCGTCTTACTTTAATCACCAATGTATCAACCAAAGCATCCTCAAATGCTCTAGCAATATCTGCTTTAGTTTGTGGATCAATAATATTATTATCACTATGCTGATGAATCATATTAGCTGCTGCTGTTTTAAGGCCTGAAAAACTAAAATCAAGCCCAGGACGATCAGTCATTGGCCTAGGAAAATGGAATCGCGCTCCACTACTCTGTTCAGCCAATTTTGATAATTTTGCGCCACCGGGATAATCTAAACCAAGCAATTTGGCTGTTTTATCAAAAGCTTCTCCTGCAGCATCATCAATTGACTCTCCAATAAGTTCATATTTACCAATACCAGTCACACTAATAAGCTGTGTATGTCCCCCCGAAACTAATAATGCAACAAAGGGAAATTCAGGTGGATTATCTTCAAGCATCGGCGCAAGTAAATGGCCTTCCATGTGATGAACTGCAACAGCTGGTACGTTCCAAGCATAAGCAAGCGATCGTCCAATCGATGCGCCTACCATCAACGCTCCAATCAATCCCGGACCAGCAGTATAGGCAACCCCATCAATATCGTGTGCGGTTAAATTAGCTTGTTTTAAAGCTGCTTGAATTAATGGCACGGTTTTACGAATATGATCGCGCGATGCCAGTTCTGGCACCACACCACCATAATCAGCATGTAATTTAATTTGAGAATAAAGCTGATTTGCAATTAAACCATTAACATCATCATAAATGGCTATACCAGTTTCATCACATGAAGTTTCAATACCAAGGATCTTCATTAATGTCTACCTATAAAATCAGCAAGGTCTTGTTCACTCCAAATATCTTGTTCTGTCATATCTTTATCAGCAATGCGATGTTCTTCAGTTGCCCAATCACCTAAATCGATAAGCTGGCAACGCTTACTGCAAAATGGACGATAAAGACTAGTTTGACTCCATTCAACTTCTTTTTGACAAGTTGGGCACTTAACAAATGTAGTATTTTTATTCATTTCAACTCTTTTTTAATAACAGTATTCAATCAACAACAGGCTAATTCAAATTCAATTTCATCAGTATTGACGTTATCGTAATTCTCAAGTGCTAAAAAGCGAATACTATAACGCGACAAATGACCAGATACTTGAGGATATACATTTTTATCTAAAGAAATTCGAATACGAATCAAATTAACATCACCATTTGTCTCTTGAAAAAAATTATTGGTATAAACAAACGGTCTAAATTCCCCTAACCGTCGAATTAATTGCATATAACATGTTAGAGATTTATCAAGTATTGATAAGTGTTGTAACCAATTTTTTATTTGATTATAACGCCTTTCTTGTGAAATTCTGAGCCATAAATGAAACGAAGGCAAGTCAAAACTACAACATCCCCCCGGAATCATTAAACGTTGACGAATGGCTGTAATAAATCGATCATCTTTTAATGGTTGTCCTAAACGTCCAATTGTATTAAATTGGACGATAAAATCATCAAATTGCTGAATCAGGTCATTGAGTAAATCATGATCCACGCCTTCGACATTTAACCACAAAATTAACTTTTGTTTTTGCGATTCAAGCTCTTTAACCAAATCACTTTTAATATCATTACGCTCAATAATCTCTAACAACTCAGACAATGCATGAAAAAAAATCAACGCACTATTGTCATTAAAATGACAATGTACATTTAATTGATTTAATAAAAATTCAACTCTAAGCCAAGTACGCATTTTTTCATTTAATGGATGTTCAAAAATAATATTATTCATCTATTCTAAATCTTACTTTTAAAGCTATTTAAATATTGTTGATGCAGTAAATTAACTTGTGTTGTTAGCGACAACAAATTACCGTCATTAACTATAATATCATCAGCATAAGATAAACGTTTCTTTAAAGATACTTGTGACTGTATCATCTTTTTAGCTAATGATTCACTAATATTATCCCTTTTTACTAATCGTTCCAATTGTAGTGAAAATGAGGTATCAATTATCAGCACACGATCAGCCCAAGTATGCAAATTGTTTTCAATCAATAACGGCACAACCCAAATTAGATAGATTTTACTTTGCATAGCAATTTGTGTTTGAGTTTCTTGTTGAATGATGGGGTGCAACAAATCATTAAGCCAGAGCCGTTCATGCTCATTATTAAAAATAATTTCGCGGAGTTGACTACGATCAAGTTCTCCATTAGCGAGTAAAATTTCTTGGCTGAAATGCTTAACAATTTGGTTAAACGCATAACTACCAGGTTGCACAACTTGCCTCGCAATAATATCTGCATCAATAATAGGCACGCCTAATTTGGCAAACAAATCAGCAATAGTGCTTTTACCGCTGGCAATACCACCACTGAGCGCAACAACATAAGGCATAAAGCAAATTCCAATCCAACAAAAAATTGCTTTATTATAACATATATATAAGTTGATTAAATAATACTAATAAGGAGAAAGATTCAGTTGTTAATTAACTATTGCATTTCCAGAATAATTCACAAAATTAGCGCATAATAACAACAATCCCCCCAAAATTTACCACCAATTGAAAAATAAATTAAATAAAACAGTTGTTTTATATTATTAGCTGTATATAATTACATGTATCTGTATATAAAAACAGGAATATGTAATGAGACCGTTAACTGAGCGCCAACAACAGATTTATGATTTAATAAAAGATAACATTCAAAATACTGGTATGCCACCTACACGTGCTGAAATTGCCCAGAAATTGGGGTTTCGATCTGCCAACGCCGCCGAAGAACATCTGAAAGCCTTAGCTAAAAAAGGCGCAATTGAAATGATCGCCGGCTCATCACGCGGAATTCGCCTTTTACTTGAAACACCTATTGAGCCAAACGAACAGGATGGTTTACCCCTTATTGGACAAGTCGCGGCTGGTTCGCCAATATTAGCGCAAGAGCATATTGAAAGCCATTACCAAGTTGATCCTTCACTATTTAAACCTCGCGCAGACTTTTTATTAAGAGTGCAAGGTATGTCAATGAAAGATATTGGTATATTTGACGGTGACTTGTTGGCTGTACATAAAACCCAAGACGTTAAAAATGGACAAGTTGTTGTAGCTCGTATTGATGATGAAGTTACAGTTAAACGCTTGTCGCGTAAAGGCAAGCATGTACATCTTCTTGCCGAAAATGCCGAGTTTTCGCCAATCAAAGTTGATTTAGAACAGCAAAATTTTGCTATTGAAGGATTAGCGGTTGGTATTATTCGTAACGGATCTTGGATGTAAGCAAACTCATAGACGCAAGTATATAGAAGTATAGCCAAAGTTAGTATAAAATAGCACTTAACTAACGTGTGGGAGATTACTATGTGGCTATTTTGGTTATACGAATTTTTAGGGTTTATTGCAGTTTTATTACTCGTTTTTGGGTACTGCCGTTTTAGAGGGATCGGTTTTTGGCTTTTTATTTGGAAACATCTAAAATGGGTTGCTTTAGCTGTATTAATTACTTGGTTAGGTATTGCATTACTTTGTCGCGTTGATTTATATAATGCAACTCACTGTTATTTTAGAGGCGAAAGTATGCGAGCTAACACAAAATATTCTATCTTTTTAGGCGAATGCCAAGTAGAAACTCCTAGCGGCAGTTATGTTCCTATTGAACGAGCTAGAGCATTACCTGGCTCAAGTCACCATGATGATGATGCCGACTCTACAAACGATTTTTATCCTATAAATTAACATGTTGTCAAATCGACAAACAACCAAAATCCGGCAAATGTCATTACAATTGTCGGATTTTTATTTTGATAGATCAATAACCTTATAAACGAATTGAGAAAATTATCCGATAGTCTAAATCAATTTATTAACTGATTTGCATATTAGCCTGCTGAAAAGCCAAATAACGTTGCTCTAACTTTTTGAAACTAAAAATCAATGTAAAGCTCACACTAAGATAAATCACTGCTGCAATACCAAAAGCATGAAAAGGTTGATAGGTTTCGGCATAAATATCGCGCGCAATCTTCATCACATCAGGCACAGTAACAGTAAAAGCCAGTGCAGTTGAATGCAACAAAAAAATAACCTCGTTACTATAAGCTGGCAATGCAATACGAAATGCTCTTGGAAAAATGATATAACGATAAATTTGAAAACGATTAAAACCAAGTGCTGTTGCAGCTTGAATTTCGCCATTTGGCACATTCCGCATAGCTCCAGCAAAAACTTCAGTAGTATAGGCGCAGGTATTTAGGGTAAAAGCTAACACCGTACAATTTAAACCACTTTGAAAAAAATCGCCTAACCAAGCATTATTTTTAACCACACTTAAGGTATATATACCAGTGTAAATAATCAATAACTGCACATATAAAGGCGTACCTCGAAAAATATAAGTAAATAGCCAAATAGGTAGTTTAATCAGTTTATTTTGTGCATTTCGCCCTACCGCTAACGCTAGCGACAAAATTCCCCCCATTAAAACCGATAAAATAAAAATCCACAGCGTCATCGCAAGACCAGTGATATTATAACCATCGGTCCATAATAGTGATTGCCAATATTGTTGAATAATTTCTAACATGAGTTCTTATAATTTAGTTTTAGTAATGCCAATAGAATAATGCCGTTCAAGCCACCATAAAATGATATTAGATATTGATGTAAAAAACAGATAAAAAGCCCCAGCAATCAAAGCAAATAACAAAGGTTGGTACACAGCTTCACCTGCATTTTTAGTAGCTTTGACTAAATCCGATAACCCCAATAACGACACTAATGCTGTCGCTTTTAACACCACTAACCAATTATTAGCAATACCTGGTAGGGCAAAGCGCATCATTAAAGGAAACATTACATACCCAAATACTTGCACTTTACTTAAACCAAGCGCTGTTGCTGCCGCTAAGGTGTTTCTAGAAACCGCAAGATAAGCTCCTCTAAAAGTTTCGGTAAAATATGCCCCATAAATAAAGCCTAACGTAATAATACCAGCGATTAAAGGATCAACTTCAATAAAAGGAGCGTTAAAATAATCAGTTATATTATTAACCAAAAACTGCAAGCCAAAAAAGATTAGCATCATCAACACTAAATCGGGTACACCTCGAATTAACGATGTATAAGCCTGACAAAGCACATTACATACTTTTGAATGACTCAGTTTACCTAATGCACAAACAATACCAAGTATCATGGCCAGTAGTAGCGATGTCAATGCTAAAATAATAGTCAACCATGCACCTTGACAAATTAAAGAAATATACCCCTGCATGGTTTATTTTTTATTACCGTACACATTAAAATCAAAATACTTATTGTTGATTTTTTGGTAGGTGCCATCAGCTAAGAGGTCTTTTAAAGCTAGGTTAAAGGCTTCGCGCAACTCATTATCATTTTTACGAAAACCAATTCCTACTCCAACATCAAAGTAGTTCGCATCGGTTAGAGCATCCCCAGCAAAAATAAAACCTTTACCTTGTGGCTGTTTTAAAAAGGCATAACTGCCAGTGACTTCATCTTGCAATGCCGCATCTAAACGACCTGCCACTAGATCAGAAAATACTTGTAACTGATTTTGATAAGGCACAATAACTACACCGTTCGGACGCCACATCTCGTTGGCGAAATGTTCTTGCGATGTACCTTGCTCAACACCAACACGCTTACCTTTCAAGGACTCAGCATTAGGCATTAAATTAGTACCCTCTTTAACAATCAAACGTGAATAAGTCATAAAGATTTCGTCAGAAAAAGCAATCTGTTTTTTACGTTTTTCGGTCATCATTAGCGAAGACGAGATAATATCAATCTTTCTTGATAATAACGACGGGATCAAAGCATCGAAGTCGGTCGATTGAAAAGTACATTTAATATTGATTTTTTCACACAATGCTTTCGTGAGTTCAATGTTGAATCCAGTAACTTCACCATTAGCATCAATAAAATCAAAAGGCGCATAGGACGTATCCGAACCAACTTTAATCGATTCAGGTAAGGCAGCATAACTTGCCATTGGCAAGCTTAAACAACCAAAAATAACTAATTTTTTTAATAAATTCTTCATGTTTAATCTTTCCTTTTTTATTTAAGGCAATAATATAACGTGTTCTAAGGTAATTTTATAATAAAAAAAAGTTATTATTGTGGTGTATAAAATTAGAATTACTTAATGGCAAAAACGCTAGACAAAATAGTTAAAGTTGTTACTTTTAACAACTAACAAAAAGCTAGTTTGATTAAGCTTTGGTTGCAAAACCTTGAAAACGGTTTTAAAAAAATTTTGTCAAAAAGTTTCAGGTAACTATATGTTAAAGTATAAAAATGTTAAAGTATAAAATGAGTAGTTTTGTTGGGTTCAGGTTTGTGTTGTTGTTATTTTATTCATCAGACATCCAATTTGCGAAAATAATGTTTGTCTGATTAAATTCTAAGTACTATAGGTAAACTAAATTGTATCAAGTATAAAAAACCGACCATAGAGGTCGGTTTGTCTTTTGAAGTTTTATTACTGTTGGGCTTCAATGTTGCCGCCAACTAAATCTAGATGAATAGTTTTACCTGGGACTAATTTACCTGACAGTATTTGTTGTGCCAATGGGTTTTCGATCTCTTGTTGGATCGATCGTTTTAACGGTCTTGCGCCATAAATTGGGTCAAAGCCAACCTTAGCTAACTGTTCAAGTGCAGCATCCGAAATATCCAATTGGTAACCGCGTTCTTCTAAACGTTTTTCAACGTGTGCTAACTGAATTTTTGCGATCGCTTTAATGTTTTCTTGACCTAATGGGTGGAATACCACTGTTTCGTCAATACGATTGATAAATTCTGGTCTAAAGTGTTTGGTTACAACCGTCATCACTAGAGATTTCATTTCGTCATAACTTAGTTCAACTTGACCTTGAATTAGGTCAGAACCTAAGTTTGATGTCATAATTATGACAGTGTTACGAAAATCAACTGTGCGACCTTGACCATCTGTTAAGCGCCCATCATCCAATACTTGCAGTAAGATATTAAAGACATCTGGGTGTGCTTTTTCGACTTCATCAAGTAAAATTACTGAGTATGGTCGTCGTCTAACTGCTTCGGTTAAATACCCCCCTTCTTCATACCCAACATAACCTGGAGGCGCACCAATTAAGCGAGCAACGGAGTGTTTTTCCATAAACTCTGACATATCTATACGCACCATAGCATCTTCGCTGTCAAACATAAAGTTAGCCAATGATTTGCAAAGCTCGGTTTTACCGACACCCGTTGGTCCTAAGAATAGGAATGATCCAATCGGTTTATTTGGATCTGAAAGCCCTGCTCGGCTACGTCGAATCGCATTTGCAACCGCTAATACCGCTTCATTTTGACCAATTACACGTTTATGTAAGGCATCTTCCATGTGCAATAGTTTATCTTTTTCGCTCTCAAGCATTCTAGAGACTGGAATACCTGTCGCTTTAGATAATACTTCTGCAATTTCGTTATCGGTCACTTTGTTACGCAATAACTTCATGGTTTTGCCTTCTAACTGCGTTGCTGAAGCAAGTTTCTTTTCGAGCTCTGGAATTTTGCCATATTGTAATTCTGACATTTTGTTCAAGTCGCCAGCTCGACGAGCTTGCTCTATTTCAGTACGTGCCTTTTCTAGTTCTGCTTTGATGTTTTGAGTCCCCGAAACAGCTGCCTTTTCTGACTTCCATTCTTCTTCAAGTGAAGCATATTCCTTTTCTTTTTCAGAAAGTTCATCATTTAACATTTGTAGTCGCTTTTTACTCGCATCATCAGATTCTTTTTTAAGCGCTTGTTGTTCAAGTTTAAGTTGAATTATGCGCCTTTCAAGTCGATCTAAAGATTCTGGTTTTGAATCCATTTGCATACGAATACTTGATGCGGCTTCGTCAATTAAATCAATCGCTTTGTCAGGTAACATGCGATCAGAAATATAACGATGCGATAATGTAGCCGCAGCTACGATTGCAGGATCGGTTATTTGCACATGGTGATGCAGTTCATAACGTTCTTTTAAACCACGCAAAATAGCGATCGTATCTTCAACTGTTGGTTCGGCAACATAGACTTTTTGGAAACGACGCTCTAACGCAGGATCTTTTTCAATATATTGACGGTATTCATCAAGCGTTGTTGCTCCCACGCAGTGTAATTCACCGCGAGCTAATGCGGGTTTTAACATATTACCAGCATCCATTGCTCCATCGCTTTTTCCTGCGCCAACCATGGTATGGATTTCGTCAATAAATAATATAATGCGACCTTCTTCTTTTGCTAAGTCTTTAAGCACGGCTTTTAGGCGTTCTTCAAATTCCCCTCGATATTTGGCACCAGCAATTAATGCACCCATGTCTAATGATAAAACGCGTTTATTTCGTAATCCTTCAGGGACTTCACGGTTAACAATGCGTTGTGCTAATCCTTCTACAATAGCAGTTTTTCCTACACCTGGTTCCCCAATTAATACTGGATTATTTTTAGTACGACGTTGTAATACCTGAATAGTTCGACGAATTTCTTCATCACGACCAATAACAGGATCAAGTTTACCTTGTTCTGCTCGTTGAGTTAAATCAATGGTGTATTTTTTAAGTGCACCGCGTTGATCTTCTGCATTAGGATCGTTCACGTTATCGCTACCTCTTACTTGATTAACTGCTTGGCTAAATTTATCTTTATTAACACCTGATCTTTTAAGAAGATCGCCTAAACTGCCCTTATCTTCTAAAGCGGCTAATATAAAGAGTTCTGATGAGATATAGCTATCACCGTTCTTTTGGGATAATTTATCGCAAAGATTTAATACTCGAACAAAATCTTGCGATGGAATAACATCTCCACCCACACCTTGAACTTGGGGTAATCGGTCAATAGCTTGAGCTAATTCTTGTTGTAAATTAACAATATTTGCACCTGCTGCAATCAATAAAGGCATTACACTACTCCCTACTTGATTAAGCATGGCTGATAGGACATGCACAGGCTCTATATATTGATTGTCTTTACCTAATGCCATTGACTGCGCATCAGCTAAAGCTTGTTGAAACTTATTTGTTAGTTTATCTAACCTCATAGTGTTTATCTCCTGAGCAATAAATTTGGATTAAACGCTTAACACATTTAATCCATTTGCATGTGATCTAAATGAGTGTTGCAACCTAAATTTCAAGAGCAAAGTTAAAATATTTTTTACAAAATTTATACAACAAAATTATCAAGTATGTAAGAATTAATTGACATAAAAATAAAGCTGTTTGCAATTCAAGCAATTACATCTAAATTTCGTTTTAAGATATACTGGTAAGATGACAAATTCACTTTTATCCCTTATATTGTTACCTTTATTTTGTTAGGTTCGCTAACCGTGGTTCGTAACCCATCCCACGAAAAAAAACTAGGAATATAAAATGTTCAAAATAGCCAAAGAGTTTCAATTTGATGCTTGTCACATGTTAGATGGGCACAATAAAAAGTGTCATAATCTGCACGGCCACACTTATCGCCTATTAGTTGAAATTAGCGGAGAGCTTATTGATAACGGCTCAAGCCAAGATATGGTCATGGATTATGCCGATTTAAAGCTAATAGTTAAACAACATATTGTCGATCCGTTAGATCACGCCTATCTTTACAATCAACAAAACCCTAATGAGTGCCGTATCGCGTCGTTACTACAAGAAATGGATCGTAAAATTTTTGCCTTTCCATGTAGAACCACCGCAGAAGGAATGAGCAAATTTATTTTTGATTGCTTATCGCAATATTTGCCTGTTTCGATGATCAAACTATGGGAAACGCCAACTTCGTATTGTGAATATCATCGGAGCCCAATATGATCGAATTTCGCATCGTTGAAATCTTCGAGTCTTTACAGGGCGAAGGTTATAATACAGGCATGCCTGCTGTTTTTATCCGTTTTGCTGGGTGCAATTTAAATTGTGCTTGGTGTGATACTAATTTCCGCCAATTTACCCGGTTTACGTTAGATACACTGCTTGCTAAAGTGAGTGAATATAACAGCAAAAACATTATCATTACTGGCGGCGAACCCACTATGGTTAAAGCATTACCTCAATTGCTTGTACCATTAAAAAATGCGGGTTATTTTATTGCCATTGAAAGTAATGGACTTGGCAAAGTTGATCCGCTTATAGATTATATAGCTCTTAGCCCTAAGTTTTGTTATCAGTCACGCTATCAAAAAATAGCACAACCAATAGCAAATGAAGTACGCATAGTAGCAGAAAATCACTGCGATTTTATTCCTTTTTGCCAATATATCGAAACCCATATTCAAGCCAAACGCTATTATCTATCTCCTTGTGAAAAGGATGGTGCATTTAATATGTTTGAAACGATAGAGTTGTTAGGAAAAATCAACCAAAATCGACTGAATAATAAATGGGTTTTGAGTGTGCAAAGCCACAAGTTTGCCAATATAGAATGATAAATTAGTACTAAAGAGAACTAATTAAATATTCATAAAATCAAGAAGTTTTATTAATTTTAATTGAATAATTGTTTAATCTATAATAACCTCATATAAATTATTTATATGGAATTAACTGTCATGCGTTTTTGCTATTGTTTATTGCTAACTTTGTTTACAACTCCAGTTATAGCTTGGGATATAGTTTGTGATAATACTTTAACTTGTCGTGTTATAGAATATAGTGATATATCTGATACAGGAGTGATAAAATCGTCAATTTTATTCCAGCGAAAAGCGGGGGCCAATGAGCCAGTTGAAATTTATGTTAGAACAAAAAATAACAAAGAAGAAGATGAAGAAGATATTGAAATTAAAAACATTCAACAATTAGATAATTCATTGGCTGCATTCATTAATCAAGAGTATTTAGGCGAATTAAAAGAAATACAAAATAATATTTATCAGTTGTCACAATTCCAAGCTACAAAAATTATTCAAGCATTTACAAAAAATGAGAAAGTTATATTCCGTAACAGTAGAAGTCAATCATTTTATACCAATGGCGGATTTTATGATGTCATGTTAACAATGGACAAAAAACAAGGACGGGTTGGTACAACTGGCGCAGTTATAGCACATGGTAATAAAAATGAATCAAACGTTTATGCACCAATACCTGTACCAACTATAAAAAAAGGTAAAGTAATTGCTCCAGAACAAAGTCAAGAACTTAATACCAATGAAGTAATTAAAATATTCCCTCAATTCAAAAAACGCTATATACATGAAGCTAAATGTGATGCTTATGATTTAGAAGATCCTTATTATGATGAAACACAAGGATATGATAAAAGATTTCGGTTAATTAAATTAGATAATAACCACGATTTACTTGAAACTAGGTGTTGGTTTAGCGCATATAACTCAGGTAACGCCTATTGGATAATTTCTAACACAGCTAAACTAAGTAATAAAAATATAAAATTTATAAATAATGAGGGCAATGCATACAAAAATGGAACAATATCCAGTATAGCTAAGCTAAGAGGTGAGGGAGATTGTTTAGAAAAATCTAGCTGGACTTGGAATGGACATAAATTTATGCTTTCCTCTAATATAAGTACAGGTGAATGCTTAGGTTTTGACGGTGGGGCTTGGGAATTACCTTCTTTTGTTAGCGAAATAAAATAACAATTGAACAATAGAAAGCCTTCAGATCTTATGGCGGTTTAAATATTATAATTTTATATATTAACATTTACCGCAGATCTTTATACTATAAATATTTTACAAAGCAGCTAAAAATTGAAGGTTTTTAGCTTAAAAAAACTCTTTTATTCAAACCAGATCATTGATGCCATTCTACCAGTTCTATTTTCACGTCGATAAGAGAAGAATTCATCTTGTTCAGTATAAGTACAATAATCACCACCAAAAATTTGCGTTACTCCTACTGCTTGTAAACGTTGTTTGGCAATTAGATATAGGTCTGCTAGGTATTTTTGTTCAGTTGGGTTGATCAATTTAAACGCTTCTTGTGCTTTTGGATCGACTTTTTCAAATTGTTGTTTGACTTCAATACCTACCTCAAATTTTTTGACACTAATGGCTGGTCCCATCCAAGCAATGATGTTTGATGGCGAGCTTGAAAATTTTTTAATTGTTTCTTCTAATATACCATTACATAATCCTCGCCAACCAGCATGGGCAGCTGCAACTTCGTCACCTTTTGTTGTACAAAAAAGTACAGGCATGCAATCTGCGGTTAACACCACACTAACTTGCTTAGGTTGATTGGTATATGATCCATCAGCTTCAAAAGTTTGATAAGAATCGATGTTACCTGTTGGAGGCTGTAAAGCAATTTGTGATATATCAAGCACTGTTGTGCTGTGAGTTTGCGTTAACCAATACGGTTCGCTTGGTATTTGTTCGGCTTGAATAATTCTTCGGCGGTTTTCAGCAATATGTTCTGAATTATCACCAGTTCGATTTCCCATATTTAAACTTGCAAATGGCGCTAAACTAACACCACCAGTTCGTGTTGAAGTAAAGGCATGAATTTTTTTTGGGGCTGTCCAATATGGGTAAATCGATTTAATCATATTCATCACCAATCTAGTTCATCTTTATGCTGTTCGGTATCTTCTTGTAAAGCTTGTATTAACTTTTGCATATCGTCAGGAATAGGAGCATGCCATTCCATTTGTTCACCTGTTATAGGATGATATAATCGCAACATGGTAGCGTGTAATGCTTGGCGATTAAAATCGCGTAAAGTTTGAATAAAAGATTCACTAGCCCCCTTAGGCGGCCTTGGTCTTCCACCGTAGAGTGGGTCACCAATTAGTGGGTGAGCAATATGTGCCATGTGCACGCGGATTTGGTGAGTTCGCCCTGTTTCTAAGCGCAATCGCAAACGTGTATGTAGGCGATATTTTTCCATCACTCTATAATGGGTAACCGCTGGTTTACCCGTTGGGAATACAGCCATATGTGTACGTTTGGTTGGATGACGGGTGATAGGCTGATCAACGGTTCCTCCTGCAGTAATAATCCCCATGACCACAGCTTCATATTCGCGTGTAATTTGGCGTAGTTGAAGTGATTCGACCAAATGTGTTTGTGCCATAATAGTTTTAGCTACAACCATTAGCCCTGTTGTATCTTTATCTAGACGATGCACAATACCTGCGCGGGGTACGCGTGCTATCTCAGGATAATAATGCAATAAGGCATTTAATACCGTACCATCAGGATTACCTGCGCCAGGATGCACAACTAAATCACGAGGTTTATTAATCACCAAAATGTCATCATCCTCGTAAACAATATCAAGCTTTATATCTTCTGGTTGATGATAAGTTTCTTGTTCAATTTCAGCATTAATAGTTATTATTTCGCCACCGAGCACTTTTTCTTTTGGTTTATTAACGATAACATCGTTGACAGTGACTTTATTATTAATAATCCAATCTTTTATTCTTGAGCGTGAATAATCAGGAAAAAGCTCGGATAATGCTTGATCTAAACGCATTCCTAGTTGACTTTGTTCGATTTTAGTTGATAATTTTAACTCATGCATGTGTAATTTATCTATTTTAAGCTGTTATGTTTTAGAGTATTATATACTAATCATCGCCTTTAATGTTTAATTATATTTGGATCAAAAACTGAATGAAATTGCGTTTACACTCTTTGCTAGCTATCGCTTTAAGTGGCATGCTAATTGGCTGTACTTCTTCCAAGCCCGATGTTGAAAATGTACCCGAGATTGAACTACATAACAAAGCGAAGTCTGAGCTTGAAAATGGTAATATTAAATCCAGTATTACTATATTAGAGTCCTTGGACAAAAATTATCCTTTTGGTCCTTATTCTCAACAAGTTCAACTTGATTTGATTTACGCTTACTATAAATCAGCTGACTTACCGTTAGCAATTGCGTCAATTGACCGTTTTTTGAAATTGAATCCAACGCATCCAAATATTGATTGGGTTATTTATATGCGTGGCATTTCAAATATGGCACAAGACGACAATATGATCCAAGGTTGGTTTAATGTTGATCGTTCAGATCGCGATCCCGATTATGCTTCAGCTGCATTTAAGGACTTTTCTTATCTACTGTCTAGTTTTCCAAACAGTCAATATGCAGCCGATGCGCAAAAACGCCTTGTATTTTTGAAAAATAGATTGGCTCGCTATCAGTTAAAAGTCGCACAATTCTATACAAAACGCGGTGCTTATGTAGCTGTGATTAATCGCGTGACTGAAATGTTAATTATGTTCCCAGATACCGATTCAACTAAAGAAGCATTGCTTTTAATGCGTAATGCTTATAATGAATTAGGCTTAGTTGATGAAACCCAAAAACTTGATCAACTGATTCAAGCAAATCTTAAAAACATGCCTAAAGAAGAACAACGATCATTCTTATCACGTTTTACTAGCGTCTTTAATGGTGGTTAGGCTTTTTTAATTAAGATACCTACCTTTAATTGCTATTTAATCACACTTAAATAGCAATTAATTTAACTTGTTGTATCCCTTTCACCTTAACCTATTAAAGGTTTGTTATTTATTAAATATCAGTAATAAAATATGCTCAATAACTTAGAATTTATCATAACAAGAAATCAATGTCTTACTTCATATATCGTTTGTAAAACGAATCAATAACCAATACAATTAGCAGCATATTTTTATTAGTAATAATAGATAGGACATTAACTCGTCATGCAAGAACAATATCGCCCAGATGAAATAGAAGCCATTGTACAAAAACATTGGCAAGAAAATAAAACCTTTCACGTTACTGAAGATTCATCAAAAGAAAAATATTACTGCTTATCGATGCTACCTTACCCTTCTGGGCGTTTGCATCTTGGTCATGTCCGTAACTACACCATTGGTGATACCATTTCACGTTACCAACGTTTAAATGGTAAAAATGTACTACAGCCAATCGGTTGGGATGCGTTTGGTTTGCCTGCTGAAGGTGCTGCAGTTAAGAACAATACTGCACCTGCAAAATGGACCTATGAAAATATTGCTTATATGAAAAAGCAATTACAACTTTTAGGATTTGGTTATGATTGGGATCGTGAAGTTACTACTTGTCATCCTGAATATTATAAATGGGAACAATGGTTTTTTACTAAGTTATATGAAAAAGGCTTAGTTTATAAAAAAACATCGGCAGTTAACTGGTGCCCTAATGATCAGACCGTACTTGCTAATGAGCAAGTGGTTGAAGGTTGTTGTTGGCGTTGTAGTACCCCTGTTGAGCGCAAAGAAATCCCACAATGGTTTATTAAAATCACCGAATATGCCGAAGAACTACTTAATGATTTGAATACGCTTGAAAGTTGGCCAGAACAAGTTAAAACCATGCAACGTAACTGGATTGGTCGTTCTGAAGGTGTTGAGTTTGATTTTGCTGTTGAAAATTATGCTGATAAGTTACGCGTCTATACAACTCGTCCTGATACATTAATGGGCGTTAGTTTTGTCTCTGTTGCCGCAGAGCACCCTCTTGCACAATTAGCAGCCCAAAACGATCCTAAAATTGCTGAATTTGTTGCTGAATGTAAAAATACCAAAACAGCCGAAGCCGATATGGCAACCATGGAAAAGAAAGGCATTGCAACTGGCTTTTATGCTATCCATCCTTTAACAGGAAAAAAAGTCCCTGTTTGGATTGCTAATTTTGTGTTAATTGAATATGGTACAGGTGCAGTGATGGCTGTGCCTGGGCACGATGAACGTGATTATGAATTTGCTTCAAAATATAACTTACCAATTAATCCTGTTATTTTAACTCAAGACGGTAACGCACCAGATCTTTCTGAAAAAGCATATACTGAGCATGGCAAGTTATTTAATTCAGGCGAATTTGATGGTCTTGATTTTGATCAAGCATTTAATGCTGTTGCTGATAAGTTAATTGCATTAGGTATTGGTAAACGTAAAGTTAATTACCGTTTGCGTGATTGGGGTGTTTCGCGTCAACGTTATTGGGGTGCACCAATCCCAATGGTGACGCTGGAAGATGGTACAACCATACCAACACCAGAAGACCAATTACCAGTTATTTTACCTGAAAATGTTGAAATGAATGGTATTACCAGTCCAATTAAGGCAGATCCTAACTGGGCTAAGACAACCGTTAACGGTCAACCTGCACTACGTGAAACCGATACGTTTGATACCTTTATGGAATCTTCTTGGTATTATGCTCGTTACACTTGTCCAAACTACGACAAAGGTATGTTAGACGAAAAAGCAGCAAACTATTGGTTACCTGTTGACCAGTATGTTGGTGGTATTGAACATGCCATTATGCATTTACTTTATTTTAGATTTTTCCATAAATTAATGCGTGATTTTGGTTTAGTATCGTCAGATGAACCAGCAAAACGTCTACTTTGCCAAGGTATGGTATTAGCTGATGCATTTTATTATACCAGTCCAACAAATGAACGTATTTGGGTTTCGCCAACTGAAGTCACTATTGAACGTGATGATAAGGGGCGCATTGCTAAAGCTGTCGATAGTCATGGCAATGAGCTAGTTCATGCCGGTATGACCAAAATGTCAAAATCAAAAAATAATGGTATCGATCCGCAAGAAATGGTTGAAAAATATGGTGCTGATACCGTTCGATTGTTTATGATGTTTGCATCACCTGCTGATATGACACTAGAATGGCAAGAATCTGGCGTTGAAGGTGCAAACCGATTTATTAAACGTGTATGGCGTTTAGTTTATGAACATACCCAAAAAGGTGTAGCAGCAAAACTAGACGTTACAGCTCTAGATAGTGAACAAAAATCATTACGTCGTGAATTACATAAAACCATAGCGAAAGTGAGTGATGATATTGGCCGCCGCCAAACATTTAATACTGCTATTGCTGCTGTGATGGAATTTATGAATCGCTTACAAAAAGCACCGCAAGAAACAGAGCAAGATCGCGCTCTAATGAGTGAAGCTTTAAATGCTATTGTTCGATTACTTTACCCAATGATGCCTCACGCTTGTTTTGTTATGTGGCAAGCTTTAGGTCACAACGAATTGATTGATAATACAACTTGGCCTGTTGCTGATCAATCGGCAATGGTTGAGGACGAGAAACTCATTGTTGTACAAATCAATGGCAAAGTCCGCGGTAAATTTATTGTACCTGCCGATGCCGATCAAGATTTTGTTGTATCACAAGCAAAACAAGAGCCTAACATCCAAAAATATTTGAGTGATGTTGCTATCCGTAAAGTGATTTATGTACCGGGTAAATTATTAAATCTTGTTGTTGGTTAATTTTGTTTGATAACTAAATTTAGGCGGTTATTGATATGAAAAAATATTTAGCATTAATTATGTTATTAACAATATCCTTAACAGGATGTGGATTTCACTTACAACATGAGACAGAAGTGCCAGAAAGTTTTAAAACGATGTCTTACATAAGTTATGACCCTTATGGAAGATTATCTCGCAATATTAAAGAGTTATTACACGATAATGATGTGACAATAACGAATAATAATGCTTCAGGTCAGGTACCATTGTTAAAAATGGTAAGTGAAAATCTAAGTCGCAATACCATCTCGATTTATCAAGATGGTAAAGCTGCCGAATATCAATTAGTGTTAACGGTTGAAGCACAAGTTGTTGCTGGTCAACAGACTTATCCAATAAGCGTACGCGTGTTTAGAACGTTTTTTGATAATCCAGCTGAAGCTTTGGCTAAGACGGTTGAACAAGACTTAATTGAAAACGAAATGTTTAAACAAGCGGCTAAACAAGTCATCCGTAAATTAAAATCGATTCATGCAGTAAATTAACGTTGACATGATTAAAATTAGTGCCGATCAAATTAACAATAATGTGGGGGCTCCCTATTATTTAATTTTAGGTAGTGATCCCTATTTACAGCATTATGTGCAAACTGAGTTACGCAAATCCTTTTTACAAAAAGGATTTGATGAGCAACTTACTTTTGTAATTGATAATCAAACCGATTGGACAGCTATTTATGATAGCTGTCAGGCTATGAATCTATTTTCTGCAAATACTCTGATTTTTCTTGATTTTGGTGAGGGTTCATTAAACGCAGCTATCACTACCAAACTCAATACACTAAGTGAGGTTTTAACCCCTGGTATTGCGCTGGTTATTACACTTAACAAAATTACGAAATCGCAAGAAAACGCTAATTGGTATAAAGCTTTATCGGATAAATTGGTGGTTATCAATTGCACTACACCCGATACTTTACAGTTGCCACAATGGATCAAAAATCATTTGCAACAACAACAAATGACCATTGAACCAAAGGCAATTGAACTGTTTTGCTATTATTATGAAGGCAATTTACTGGCATTAACACAAATTATTGCACAACTTAAGTTGTTGTATCCTAATCAGAGCATTTCTTATGATGAAGTCGAAAATAATATAAATGATTCGGCAATATTTACACCATATCATTGGACTGATGCGATGATTGCCAATAAAACAAAACGAGCCATTCATATTTTACAACAGCTAAAAATAAATGAATTTGAGCCGTTAATTTTATTGCGGATTGTTCAACGTGAATTGATATTGATGATCAATTTAAAAAAAGGATTGCAACAAAAATCATTAAAACAAGTTTTCGATGAATATAAGGTTTGGCAAAATAAAAGAACGATATATACCAGTTATCTAAACCGTTGCGATATTAATGACCTATTTAATTTATTAGCCAAATTGACAGAGATCGAAATCAGTTTAAAGCATGATAACCAAGCACGAATATGGGACGCAATGTTTAATTTATCGATGCAATTTATGGGATTAGATAAATGTTAACTGCATTATTAGGAGGAACTTTTGATCCGATCCATTATGGACACCTTCGCCCTGCTATTTCGTTAGCAAATGAAGTCGGATTAAAGCAAATTGGTTTATTGCCTAATCATATCCCTCCTCATAAACCACAACCCGAAGCGAGTACTGAACAACGCTTGGCAATGTTAAAATTGGCTATCGAAGGTTTACCATTATTTGCGTTGAATGTAAGAGAGATCTTACCTGAAACTTCAACACGTCCTTCTTATACTATCGGAACGCTTCAAGCCTGGCGACAAGAAAATGGGAATAGTGAAGGATTGGCATTTATTATGGGACAAGATTCATTATTGAGTTTACCGACTTGGAGTAAATGGAAAACGCTGCTTGATTATTGCCATTTACTAATTTGCCGTAGACCAGGTTATGCCCAAAAAACTGATAACATTGAGTTACAACAATGGATTGATGTGCATAATACCACAAACGTTAAAGATCTACACAATTCACCACATGGTTATATCTTTTTTGCACATACGCCACTTGAAGATATTTCAGCTACTGAGATCAGGCAAAATATTAACAACCAAGCCAGTTGTGAAAATTTGTTACCACCCAAAGTGTGGCATTATATTCATCAGCAAGGCCTTTATACTGCAAAGAAATAGTAGAAAGGGCTTTACATCTGACAGTTTTTTCGGCATTATTTCGCCGCTGTGTTTATTTATTTTAAACTTAGCTTTTTGTGTTTATACTTAACTTTACTTTGTCATCGAATAAAATACTTTATAGGTGACATAAAAGCGCAACGCGATACCTTTGCACTATATGTGCTTAGACGAGGAAAGTTAGTTGAGTATATTTAATTTGTACTTATTATTAAGAGGCCCCAATGGCAAAAGAAGATAACATTGAAATGCAAGGAACCATACTTGATACTCTTCCAAATACGATGTTTCGTGTGGAACTTGAAAATGGTCATGTCGTTACTGCACATATTTCTGGTAAGATGCGTAAGAACTATATTCGTATTTTAACTGGTGATAAAGTTACTGTTGAAATGACACCTTACGATCTATCTAAAGCACGCATCATCTTCCGAAGTCGCTAATATCGTTATCAGAATAAACTTTTATCGCTATATAACTGTTTATTTCTCTCTTTTTTAATAAAAAAACCGTCGACAAAAGTCGACGGAGAAGTGAGATATTTAAACTAAACTAGTGAGTTAATCATCTTTAGAAAAGTTCATTTGATCGTATTTAACCCATTTTGTTTTTTTAACTATTTTATAGCCAAAGTAAATCATTAAAAATAATGGTAAACCGATATAGGTTGCAATTACACTATTCCAATCAATAGAATCTTGTAGGAAGGCTTCGTAATTTTGACCAAGTGTTATAATTAAACATAATACGAAAGCAAAAACAGGGCCAAATGGGAAGCAGCTTGATTTATATGGTAATTGATTAACATCATGACCTTGCATAAGGTAACCCTTTCTAAAACGATAATGACTAATTGCAATTCCTAACCAAGCAATAAAACCAGTCATACCTGACATATTGAGCAACCACAAATAAACAACCTGATCTCTATACATCGACGTTAAGAAGCAAAGCATAGCCACAAATGTCGTTGCTAACAACGCTGCACGAGGTACGCCTGATGATGATAATTTTGCAAAGATTTTAGGTGCTTTACCTTCTTTAGCAAGAGCATAAAGCATACGGGTCGAAGCATAAAGTCCTGAGTTACCCGCAGATAAAACTGAAGTCAGTATAACAGCATTCATTAATGCTGCAGCTGATAATAATCCTGCATGTTCAAATACTAGGGTAAATGGACTAACACTTATATCGGTTTCATCGTTACGTAGTAAATTAGGATCAGTATAAGGAATAATTAAACTGATGACTAAAATCGCAAAGATATAAAATAACAGTATTCGCCAAAAGACTTGCCGCATAGCTTTAGGAATATTTTTTTCTGGATCTTTTGATTCACCAGCTGCAATACCAATTAATTCTGTACCTTGAAATGAAAATCCAACTACCATTGCTACACCAATCATTGATGAAAATCCACCAGCAAAAGGCGCTTCTTTGATGGTCCAATTTTGCCAACCTGCACCTTCTGCACCATGGAAAATACCAATAATCATTAATAAACCAACAATAATAAAAACAATAACGGTGACAACTTTAATTAATGAAAACCAAAATTCAGCTTCACCAAAGCCTTTAACTGAAATATAGTTTAAACAAAAGATGATACTTAAAAACAATAAACTCCATAACCAGCTATAAGGACCGGCATCAAACCAATAAGAAATAACTAGCTGAGCGGCAACTAGGTCAACCGCAACTGTAATTGCCCAGTTATACCAATAGTTCCAACCAATGGCAAAACCAAACGCTTCATCTACATAACGTGAACCATAAGTTGCAAAGGTGCCTGAAACAGGTAAATATGCAGCAAGTTCCCCTAAGCTAGTCATTAAAAAGTACACCATTACACCTATAATGGCATACGAAAGCAAAGCACCACCGGGACCTGCCTGAGCAACAGTTGCTCCTGAGGCAACAAATAGCCCTGTGCCAATTGAACCACCAATGGCGATCATAGCTAAGTGACGCGCCTTTAAATCTCGTTTTAATTTGTTTTTCATATCAATATTCTTCTTTGTTAAGGAGAGCCCATCTTATGGAGCATAAATTTTTATATTCCACATTATTTAACAACCAAATAGGCAGCTAAAAATTTATATTAATCATTACTGATAAATAAAATAGGTAAAAGTGTATCAAAAAAAAATGATGGCGAGATAAATAATTCTAATAATCGAACTGTTTTGTTAAATATATACAATACTTAACCTTTAGTTAGCTGTTCTAATTGAGTTAAATAATTCAGTGCTTGCGAACGGCTATTACCACACATTTCGATACAAGGTTTTAATCGACCACAAACTTTCGGTCTCGATGGGTGCAAGAACAATTTACATTGATAATTGTTATCTAAATGAAGACAAGCAATACCAGCTGGTTTACCCTTAGGCATACATGGGATGGCTGATGAAATTGAAGGAGCAATACAACAGGCACCGCAGTTTTTTCGACATTGGAATGAATCTGTCATAGTGTTTTCTTTATTTTACACGCCTATTCAATAAATTTTGATGGTGACAATAGCAAGTTAGCGGTAAAATAGCGAGCTAATTTTTTAACTTTTTTTAATCGTGAAGAATAAATATTATGGCTAAAGCAAATGAAATAAAACGTGGTGATGCAGTCACCTATAATGGTAAATTATTACTTGTTAAAGATATTGATGTTCAAAGTCCAAGTGCACGGGGTGCCAGTACACTTTATAAAATGCGTTTTACCGATGTAAAAAATGGTGGAAAAGTTGAAGAACGTTTTAAAGGTGATGATATCCTCGAAACAATTGAACTATCCCGTCGACCTGTTAGTTTTTCGTATATTGATGGTGATGAATATGTATTTATGGATAATGAGGATTATACCCCTTATATCTTCAAAAAAGAGCAAATTGAAGATGAATTATTGTTTATCCCTGAAGGCGGTATGAATGGTATTCAAGTGCTAATGGCTGATGGTGAAGTTCTTGCCTTGGAATTGCCACAGACTGTTGAACTTGATATTGTTGAAACCTCGCCAAGTATTAAAGGAGCTTCAGCTAGTGCGCGAACTAAACCAGCTACTTTATCGACTGGGCTTGTAATTCAGGTTCCAGAATATATTGATAACCATGAAAGAGTTAAAATTCATATTGCTGAACGCCGTTACATGAGCCGTGCCGAATAACCAATAAAATCGTAATGAATATATATAATCAAAATAAACTACATAAACGATTGCGTCGCTTAACTGGCGAAGCAATCGCTGACTTTAATATGATCGAAGAAGGCGATCGTATTATGGTTTGCTTATCAGGCGGTAAAGATAGTTATACTTTGCTTGATATTCTTATCAACTTAAAAATCAGTGCACCAGTACATTTTGATCTAATAGCAGTTAACTTAGATCAAAAACAACCAGGATTTCCTGAACATGTATTGCCTGAATATTTAAATTCGTTAGGCATTGAATATAAAATCGTGCAAGAAAACACCTACGGTATTGTCAAGGATAAAATCCCTGAAGGTAAAACAACTTGCTCGCTTTGTTCACGGCTACGTCGTGGCATTTTATATCGCACAGCAACCGAACTTGGTGCAACAAAAATTGCCCTTGGCCATCATCGAGATGATATTTTAGAAACGCTATTTTTAAATATGTTTTATGGTGGCAAACTCAAAGCAATGCCGCCAAAGCTAATGAATGATTCAGGTGAACATATCATTATCCGACCACTAGCTTATTGCAAAGAAAAAGATATCGCCAGATACGCTGAAATTAAACAATTTCCGATTATTCCTTGTAATCTTTGTGGCTCACAACCCAACTTACAAAGGCAAGTAATTAAAGAAATGCTCAATGAATGGGATAAAAAGTTCCCCGGACGCATTGAAACCATGTTCCGAGCAACACAAAACATCACCCTATCCCATCTGTGTGATACCAATTTGTTTGATTTTAAAGGGATTAAAAAAGGTGATCTTTCTGTTAATGGTGGCGATATTGCTTTTGACCGCGAAGATATGGCAACAACCATCGGTTTTGATGCTTCAGAACTTGAAAAACAAGATATGATTTTATGGAAGGAAGCAAAATAGTGGCTTAATATACATATACTTTAACTTTTTCATCAATGCCATTAATGTGGCATTGATTTTTACATTTCCTAGAAATTTTAAATCCACAATGATGCCGAGCGTGATAAATCACGCTTAAATTAAGTGATAATTAACTATTTTGTATTTTTCATCATATGAAAATAAATTACAAATATTAAGCTTTAATTTGTAAAATGTATTTTTGTAAACTTTCTAACTCGGATTTTGTGTCGTATGCGTAGATCCGAATTTCATCATAATGTTCAGTTCCATTAATTTCTAGTTCGTGAGAATTTTCATTTGTTACTACTGTTTTCTTTAGCTCACCAGCTAAATAATATTCAATATGATATTTAACGGTTTCTGGTTTATCAATATTACCTTCATTATATGCAATGAGATTATCTTGTTGTATTTCTTTGTTTCGATGTAACCATGTTAATACTATTGTTTCTTGTTCTTTTAGTGTTATTGTCTCTGTAATAACACCATTTACCTGTAAATTAGCTGGAGGATATGGGCGTGCGGCTCTTGCGTCAAATTTTAGTGCTCGAATGGGGGCCTTATTTGCACTGAGTGTTCCAGCATTAGTTTGTGTTAACTGTTGAACATAAACAACTTCACCTTTTAAATATTCAATACCGTCCGTTTCAAATAGGCTATCAAAAAACCAGATAAACGAATCTTTACTGTGTGTTTGTGGTAATGTGTCTGCACATCCCCTTGCTATTGTTAAGGTCCCATTTAACTCATCAAATGCATCAATTCGAACAATTTCATTACCAATAATAGCTGCACTACCAATTGAAACATCTGTCATATTTTTGTTAAAAATCACGTTTAATTGTGTATCTATTTTACTTAACTGACGTTTACTGATTAATACCGCACTTGGCGTAAAGTCGCCTGTTCCTCTTATTGTAAAATCAGCACCTTCAGTTGTAGTTTGTAATAAATAGTTAATTGACTGTGAATTTGGCTGAGCAGAAACTAGAAACATATAGCCTGATTCGTTATTAACATCATAATTTGATAACTGGCTCATTGCAAAATAGGGAGATTCAAATAACATATAATTTTTAACTGGTCTTGGTGTTGTATCTTGAACTATCCCTGTCCCAGATTGATTACCACTATTATAAACGGTGTCTGCCAACCCAAAAACATCCTGAATTGCGGTAATTTCAATCATTCCATCTTCGTGCTCGTTAATAGAGCCCACCCGCATGACCATATCTTCGATATCTCGGTCTGGTAGTGATACCCGAAAACAATCAGCAGGAGTTAATATTTCACCGCGTCGATCAAACTGAATCGTTAGACGAATTAAACCCGCAATTCCAGATTCCAGTTCTCGCTGTGCAACACGTGCAGCCAGCTCAAATGTTGGTAGTGCTTTATATTCAATAGAGCTACTGATTAAACCAACGGCTTGAATTGCACCTAAATTTTGTGCCCGAACTTCACTATCCTCGTTCGTTACTGGATTATGCCATTTTACAGCAATTTCATTTGGTACATTATCGGAAGCGCTACTATCATCGTCCTGTACCACTAAAATACCGTTATCATAATTAAACAATGGTAAATCTTCTGTTTTGTAATTATCACGAATCAGTTTTAGTTTAATTTTTCCTGTTGTTAAATCAGCATATTGTACTGCGCCTATATGATCTAACACCTGCTGTACAAATGTATCTAACCCATCTTGTCGATTGTAACGAAAGCATAAACCGAATTTTTCATTATATAGAATATCAGCAGCAGTTTTAAATGAATCTAAATCAATATCCTCATATAGTTGCAATCCTCGTCCCCAATCATTGTTGGTTGCACACTCTATCAAAATATGCGCAGGATTCATTGCGTGAATAGTTCTTAAATTGCTATTTATTCCATTATCTTTTTCATGAATTGTTGATGTATCATCATATAACATGATGATACATTTTTCTGGGTACCATACTTCGTTATTTGACCAACCTTGTGTTGTACGTCTGACTCTATATTTCCACGGTTTTGGACTTGCTGAATAAGCACTAATTAAACCATCAAAGAACGTCGTAACCATGCCCCGAAAACCAGGCACAACGCCGCCCAGTAAATTTTTTACACGACTAGTTGGCTCCTGATCTGCATCACCCATTGCGATTTCAAATATGCCTTTAATTCCACCTTCACCACCAACATTAGTACCACCAAACAAATTCGGCTTATCAATATAAATTGATTTGCTAACAGTAACTTCATTTGCTTTACCTGCAAACACAGTTTTATCATCAGCGGTAATAGCAACTAACTCATTAATTGGACCACGCCCAAGCCCCGACTGAATACTGAAAAAGTATTTATAACCAATTGTTGTTTTCTTCTTTTTACTGCCCATACTTACCCCTTATGCACACTAACTTGCTTTGCGAGTTCAACAATACGAATAGCTAATGCATCACCCGTACTTAAAATCGTTGTGCTATCAATCCCACCATTTTGAATAAAATCGTTAAAACTCAGTCCATAGTGTTTAAACCAGGCTCTTAATCCCCACGCACAGCCTCCACCTTGACGAATATCTGCCATAGTTATCCATATACTATTTTCTAATTGCTTCATAACGATAATTTCCATAAGCCAGTACAAACCAATCCGCAGTCCAACAGTCACCAAAAAACACACACTGTGGCGTTCCTTCTGTTGGCTGTGGATAATCAAAGTCATCAAACGTTGCTGCATTAACCTTATTATTATGTTTTTTGGCTAATGCTTGATTTAGAAAATAGGATGCAACCAGTACAACAACAAAACGCGCAATCGCCCACCACATAATTAACCTCCTAGAATAGTTTAGTAATGCTATACGGTGATTTGCCAGGCAGGTGTGGGCAACCACCATAATTCAAATGGTTATTAAATTTATTTTCACATGTATCAATCGTATTATCACAACCAGGATATACATTAATTATCAAACCTACACTTAAGCCATAAGTCCCACCGTACAGACTTAAATTATTGTTATTATGCATGCGAATACCTCGCCTTTCTGTTAGACCTTCAAACTCATATTCAATATAGCCACCGCTAAAGTAACCATTATTAATACTCTGTGGTACATTGAATGTAATTGATTTACCATCTAATGCAATTATCTCTAACCCTGAAATGACATAATGACGAGCTTTAACTTTACATCTACTATCATAAAGTGCATGGGGGCACTTTCTACCCCAGGTCAGCCTCAATCCCTGACGGCCAAATGTATTGACAATATTAGTTGTGATAATTTTGGCTTCACCAATTTTTTCACGTTTGACTTCAGTGATATTACCTACCCATGCCACCCGTAACTCTTGTTGATTATCATGATAATGCATGCGATAAATTCTAATTTTTACCGATGTACTAGGTGGCACACCTCGGTAAAAAGAAACAACTTTATTCGTAACGGGTAAGGTAATTTCAACATTATTACTGCTTGCTGATAATCCGTTATCACTAATTGCAATCGCTTCCCACAGTGCATTATTAATCATTATCGAGCGATCGGCATTTGTATAGCGGTAATACAAATTCTGCCTTTTAAACTCATACAGTGTTAATGGTTGTCCATTTGCAACAGAATACTCAAACTCACTCCAACTCATATCTTACCTCCCTAAATGTAACGTTTACTCTCGCCGTGCCGTCAGCATCAGTTAAATGCTCCCATACGACTTTGTCATCATTTAAACGGCATAGACGCATTATGGATATTTTGATTACTTCCTGGCGCATAAATGCAACTTTTTTATTGAGCAATAACCGAAGTCCACCTTTGTTATTGCTTTTTACGTTGACAATTTCACGATATAAAATGCGGTTACCACTCAATAAAATTCTTAAGAACTGTCCGCCGAAATCAGTTTCAGTCATATTATTTTGTTCAATATCTAAAATTTCACTGGTTGCATCATCAACTAGTTTGCAATCATTACTAAACGAGGGGACAAAAATTGGTTTTTGGCGACCACGGAGGGCATAAAACAATGCACGCAGTTCAAGTTGTTTATTACGGCCATTAATTAAAAATTCATGAGATTGAGTAATAAAAACACGACTCGCGCTATCTGAGTAGTACACGATACCCGTTTGATTGTCGATTTCACGTCTCATTGATTCATATGAAACATGTACATCATCTGACCAATCTGGTTCTTGCTCCAGCACATAAAAATTATTGTATATAGGTAGCTCAACATTAACGTTAATGTCATTTTTTTCAACAATTAAAAATCGTAACTCTGCGGTTGCTAATTCATCTGTTCGCCTGATAATTTTAGGTGGTTCAGTTAATTTTGCCGATTTAATAGGAAATACTTTTGCACCTTTTAAAACAGCTGTATATATCGGTTCAGATAGTGTAATACTTGAACTTTTAATTGATTCAATATTACCAACAATTGTATTACTACCATCGATAACTGTTAAATTACCTCCTATATGATAATCTCGACCGATGGTTGATAAATAAATTGTCTTATCACCTGGTTTGATTTCTCTATCTAGTAGTGCTATATCACTATAAATTGGCAATGAAAATGAGCTTAAATAGTTCTGAAATAGTATATTTTCAATTTGTCGACGTTCGTGTTTATGGATAAGCGTTTGAAACTCAAATGTCCGACGAGGTGTTAATCGCATTGCTACCCGTTGTTCTGCCCCTGTTTGTGATTGATGTACATTGGTTTTCCATTCTAATGTTTCTGTAATACCATGCGACCAATTTGGAGAGAGAGGAAGCGGTAGCGAACGATTACCGCTAACAACTAATGTAACGGTTTCAGCGTTTAAAAAATGAAACGAAATTGTACAGTTAATACTATCTGTGCCGTGGCTATCAATATCAATTGATAATATTTTTAGGCTTAATCGGCTAAATAAAAGTGGTAACGTCACATTACTGACAGTGACCCCTTGTTTATCACTATAGGTAATATCAGTCAGAATTTTACTGCTGAAATAACCGTTGAAAATTGATACTTCTATAGTGCGTTGATTACTCACATAGCCAACATCAATAGTGGATGGATTAATATAGAGCTTGTTATAAATAATATTTAAAAATGATTGTGTAATGTAGCCTTTTCGCACATTGAATAACTGCAACGGTATTCCGCGTGTAACTGGCCCCGTTTTGTCTTCAACGACAGATGATAGACGAGCCATACCTTGATATTGTTGCAAATCAAAGCTACGTTGACCACGTAGCTTTTTCAAATCATTAATAACGTATCCTGTATGTTTGTTACTCATTACTCAATTACTCTATAAAAGTAGCCAAGGTCATAACTATTATCTTCATCCTGAACGTTGGATGTGACAGTTTGAAACATTGTTGCCGCACAGCAATAATATTTTTCACCATTAATTTCACGAATAGTACCAGGAACAACACTATCAATTCTGGCAACATAAAAATCAGGAACTACACCGATGCGTTGATATTGTTTGCTAGCCAAATGCAGATAAATCGATTGTGGCACCAACGTTATCAAATTATTAAACTGAGATAAACTTACCTCAACAAGTAACATATCCGGATGGGGTTTATAATCGCGTTCAATAGTCGCATCACCAATGCCCATTGCGCCCATGCCTTCATAACCTGACTCATTTGCTCCAAAAAAATAGTCTTTTTTGTTAACTCTAACAACGCTAGCAAATGAACGATATTCTCGGCTTCCGATATACAAGTACATATCACTGGTGAAGGGATATGATGCGTAACTTGTATCATTTGTGTTTGTTGAATGTGTTCCGTACGCATAATGACCATCATTGTAAATTCCATCTTTTTTTAGCGTTCCGAATCCAAAATGTCGAAAACGGCGAGAATCAACACGTACAACAACATGAATATATTGTGTTGTTGCTAAAAATGTATATGACGCAAATGGCTCATGATGAAAATTGGTACCAGCCCCCCAATAATAACGATAGAAATTTGCTTTACCGTTAACAGAGCTTGAACCATCTTGGTTATCCCAGGATAAATTTGCGTTAAACTGATTGTTGATAACAATGTACAACGTGGGGAGTGAATTTGATGATCCAACTCTTAGGCTCCAAAAGCAATTTTCATTATGTAAATAGAGTTCTTTTGCTTTAGTATCAATTTTATCAACAACCCACCCATCAACTGATTGTGCAAACGTTGCTAGTTTTGATAATAAATCTACGACTGATGAGGCGTTACCCGTTTGATATGCCATGTTTAGCTCCAATTTCTATACTTTTTCAATTGCAAAAAAATCAATATTCGTTACACGAAAACCATTTTGAAAAATAATAAATTCGCGACCATCATCGGTGCTAATCGTATCCTCTGCCGCTCGGCTTAATCCTGGTACCCAGTAAACACCATCTAATGCCCCCCAAAATTGAGTTGCACCTTTTGTCACGTCAACAATGGAAACAGGATAAAGTGGTGAGTAGCTATCAGGTGATGCAGTTAACACATTGATTTTTTTATTGCCATAATAATAAAATTTTTCAATACCTCTTGGATAAACTAACTTTGTTTGGCTACCTTTTGAACCATAAAACTGTTGCCATGATTGCGCTGGGGTAAATACGTAAAAATGATTGATACGCGGGTCGATAATTGACGCAAAATAATCTGTTGTAATGGAATATCGTTGTAGTTCATTATTACAGCTACCTGCAATCACTAGTGGATAAGGGTACTCATTTGGCAATGCGTTTGGTAGCATAAATCCGCAATAACAACTTGAATAAACAGTTGTCATTTTTGTTACTACAATAAATCGACGATTATTAGCAAAAAACCAGTAATGTAATGGATTATTATCAGCAAATAGTCCAACTTGTGTGCGATTTAACATACCACTAAATATGTCATTGGGTTGATTGATTAATTCAACATTAAAGTAGGTTCCACCGCAGAAATAAAGATTATAAGTATCATTTGAAATGCGATTATCTGTTTTACACGCAACATAAATATTATTGCCAGCAGTCGCTCCTGGCGCACTCCATGCATATGATTTTCGTTTTGCTATAGTTGCTGTAGCCGCAGTTTCGCCGCTGTAAATTTCTGTCCAGTTATCACCTGTTTTAACTAATTCACTATCAGTTGTTAAAAATAGATTTAATTTATCCAGTAAATCGATTTCGTTATCTGCAATTCCACTTTGATAAGCCATAGATTAAATCCCCAAATCTTGTTTAATTGTTTGTTTATTTGCTCGAATAAATGTTTTAAATGCTCTGCCACCCGTTACGCTATTGATGCCACGACTGACCATATCACCAGCATCAATGACTAATTCCTGCTGAATAACGGGACTTAATACAGTTGGTGAGCTTTTGCGTTGTTGGTTATCATCAAGTAATGGCGCTTTTGGAATATTGACATTGCTAACTAGCCCGCCTGTTGCATAATGATGTAATCGTCCCGTATTGATAGCGTGAAGATAGTCGAGACCGTATTTTTTCACAGATTCAGCTTTCACAACAAATTCACCGTTTGATAAGCGAGCAGGGATTGAATCTGATGTACTTGTACCTGGTCCACTGATATAACCACCAGTCGCTGCCACAACAGATGCTGCACCAGCTAACCCCGACATAGCAGAGCTACCCGCACTAGCCGATGTAATTGCTGTGTATAAGGTCGCTGCACCACTTGAAAATGCGGCTGCCATTGCGCCTGTTAATCCCGCGGTTCCCGTTGTCATTGCGGTAGTTAATGAAGTGCCAAGTTCAACCGAGCCAACACTTGTCGCAGTGGTGATTGCTGTACCCATCAGTTCTGCTGAAGCGATAGCACTGGCATTTTCAACTGCTGTATCGGTTATTGAGTTAAAAAGTGATTTACCCAAATTACTGAGTTGATTCATGGCAATATCAGCAAGACCTTTACTTGCTACCTGAGCCATTGCTGATACGATACTTTGTGCAAGGTTTAATAATGCATCTTTTAATTCAAATGTACCTTTTGCTAAAGAATCAAGACTACCTTGGATACCGCTTTGTAACCCGTTTTTAAATGCATTGGTTAATGCATCGGTAGTTTTATTTAGTTCTGCAATTTGTAGCTGAAGTGTAGCAAGTGCTTTTTGTGCATTTTCTCCAACTTGACCAGGAAGCGCTGTCATAGCTTGCAAAGTAGGTAAATATTTGGCAAGTTCTTGCGCTGTTTGCTTGTGCAAATCAACTAACTGGCTTTGTGCTTCAATTTGTGTAATTAAACCAGCAGTTACTTGTGCTTGTATACTTTGTTCTTTAATTGACTGTTGTGATTGTGCTTGCTGAACTTTTGCTAAAATTTCGGAAATATTTGCTTCAGCTTTTTTTAGTGGTAACAACTGGTCAATTAAGTCAATACCCTCAATATTTTTATTAGCTTTAAGTTGTGCAATAACCGCTTGATACCATCTATCAATTTCTGCCGTTTTAAGGCGGGCAGGATCAAACAATAGCGAATTGAGTTGATTTTGTAATTCGTCATTAAGTTTTTTATTTTCGTGTGCTGTAATTGCATTATTTGCCGCATTAGCTCGATTACGTTGCTCTACCGTTAATTTTTGAGAATCAATCAACGCTTGACGAGTTGCGTATGTTTTTTGTGTCTGCTTATCAGCTTGTGATTCTAGCGATTTTATAAATTGTTCTGTTTCACGTGCCGCAGATTTTGCAGCTCGGGCTGATTCTTGTATTGCTTTTTTCTTTGCTTCGTGCGCATCTATCAATTTTGCATTAGCGATAATCTCTTTTTTGAGCTCTGGGCTAGCATTTTTATACTGACCTTTTTCAATTTCATAAAGTGCTTTAGCTAGGGCAGTACTTTTTTCTTGTAACGCAACTTTATTTTTTAATTGTTCGTTATACTGCCTGAGCGATTTATCCGTTATTTCTTTTACATCTTTATCATATTGACCACCAGAAAATGATTTACCGTCTTTTGATTTAACCCCTTGTGCTTGTAAATCTTTACGACCCTTTTCATTAGCCCACAGCGCTTCATATTTTTTACGTAATTCATCAACCGCTTTAGCTTGTTTTTCGGCATCACTGGCATTTTGTTTATGCAGCTCATCAAGCTCTTTTTGGGCATTGATTGCTTTTTCATTAATGACATCAGTATCATGTTTTTCTTGCGCTTCTTTTTGCTGTTTATCTCGTTGAGCCTGTTTTTCTTGTAATGCTTTATCATCATTCTTATTGTATGGAATATATCCTGCCCCAGGAACAATATAAAAACCTCTGTTTTTAGCCCCCTCCATTCTTTCAATATCTTCGTCTGAGCTTGATAACCCTAAACTAAATTTGAACTCTTTTTTAAATCCTTCGCTTATATCACTCACGCCATTTTTGAAGCTTTGCCACGCATCTTCTAACCAATTAAGCTGTTCTTGCATCTTGTTAGCGCTGACTTCCATCTCTTTGGCATATCTCTCAGTAGCAACGGCAATGGCTTGTTCTGTGTCACCTTGTGCCTCAAGTGCTGCTATACGCTGATAAGTAGCTAAATCTAACCAATGGTATTGTTTATTACTTTCAACCGCCCAACTAGTGACCGAATTTTCAATACCTTTAAATGATTGAACGGCGTCTTGGGCACTTTTTCCTGTCACTAGTGCCATATATGCTGATGCTGTAGCAATGTTTTCAATCGATTTTGCTGATAATCGCCCCGCTGATGTCAGTTCTGCAATAACACCACGTGTTTCACTGTAGTTATGATTAATTTTACCGATACGCTGAGACATAGCCTCAAGCCCGCCTGTGGTAGCACCGGCATAATTACCCGTTGAAATTAAGGCACGATTAAACCGCTCTTGGTCTGAAATTATCGTACTTATCACTTGGGACATTTTGTAAAAAGTCGCGATAAAAACACCCACTGATAACGTGGCAGCGCTAAATAATGGCGGTAATCGTCCAGTCATGTTGCCAATTGTCAGCAATGAATTTCCCGCTGATGCAAAATTACCACTTGCTAATTGTTTAAACATACTGGCGATACTACGACGGGCGCCTTTGGTATTCAGATCTAATTTTTTAGTACTTTCATTGAGTGTTTCAACCGTTGATAATGCAGCACGTTGATTGTTAATTTTTCCAAGATAATCATCAAACGTATCAGTATCAATCACGCCCGCTTTTTTTGATTTCCTTAATTTGCTTTCTAGCTCATCTAAACGACTTAGACCTTTTGTAGCAGGATCAATACTAGCAAGTAATTTGTCTAAACCTTGGCGCAGTTTTTCAACTTCTTTTTGATGGACTTTAGTGGCTTTAGCTGCTGCTTGCTGTGCCTTTTCTTCAGCTTGTTCTTGTTGCAATAATTTGATAATAGCTTGTTGTCCACGGTTCATCGCATCTACTTGCTTTTCATAGACGCTTTTTAACTCATCACCCACTTCATGAATATTTTTTTTAGCACGATTCACGTCAGCCGTGAACTTCATTGCAATATTCATATCGTTATTAGCCATTATTATTGCTCTCCGCGTAACTGTTTTACAAACTTTGTAACTTGTTTACCACCATTGAAGCCAACACAAATATCTTCAATTCGGTTAGCTCGTTCTCGGTTTTGTAACTTAATTAATTCATCGTAATACAGCAGTAATTGGCGTTGCGTGTAATGCGGTAACTGCTGTGCATCATGTCCGTTTTTAATTAATAGTGTAAAAACCTCACTCCAGCTTACTGATTTGCCTGTTTTGCAGCGTTTTGCCGAATGATTTTGCGGGTTACCGCGTTCATAAAAAAACGAGAATTAACAACCCACCACCAATCAAGTAGTTGTAAACCATCTTCATATGACAACGTTTCAATAAACGAAATCGGTTTTTGAATAGAGGTACTGATTAATGAATAAACCAATTCTAAATTACCCATAATAATTGTGTCGGCTTGCTCAATAGTGATTTTGTTTGTACCGTTCATTTCATTCACAATTAATGCAACAAACTGGTCAATTTCGTTACCAATAGTTAGTGCATCTTTAAATGAATATTCACGTACTGTAATTGTTTCACCAACTAGTGTAATTTCACGATTCGGCATTAATGTTGCTAAATCATTTGATTCTTCTTTTGTTGCTGTCACTTTTTCTGCCATGTTATTTACCTACTAATAAAATTAGAGAGTTGAATAATTAGCGGTGACACATCACCGCATAATAAAATAAATTTATTTCGCCTTTTGAACGTATGAGCCAAAATAACCAAGCGAACTATCCTTGTTTTGACTCATATCAGCCAAGACCGTGGCAGTAAGTGGTAATTCACCGTATCCCTCATTGTGTAGCAACGAAAAATTCGAGATTGGATTGAATTTAACTCTAAATAATTGAACGACAATGTGTTCATCTTCGCGGTCGGTGTTAATGCCGTCTAACATAAACCAGCGCTCAGGCGGTTGACGGGTAAAAATGCCTAGACTTTCTTTTTTAGCATAGGAATAATCAACAGAGGCTGTTAATGACGCAGGGGTTAATAATTTGATTAATCCTGCATGTGCTGATTCAATTTCATAATCTGTTCCTAATACTAATGTGGTTCCATCAGCAATTTTTAACTCAATATCGGCAACAAATGGATGGGCTAATTTAATGCGGTCACCAATTACCAGACTTTCAGGTAATTTTTCATCAGTAACAATACCTGCCTCAACAGTAATTTTTTCACCATAAAGCGCTAACGCAATGTTTTCGATTGACCAATCTTTTAACGTAAGATTTAACGTGCCGCTTTTACCCAGTGTTAATTCACCAACTTGTAGACGTTGCCCAGTGTAAGACTCATTTTGCGTAACTGTCTCAACACTTAGTTCCATTTCACAGGAATCAGCCGTACCCACATGCCGAAAGGCATTAGGTCGAACAGGTGAACTTGCGGTATTACGGGTGGCAAGATTTATGGTACCTTGCAAACTCATTAATAAATCTGACATATCTTTCTCCTAAAACTATTTATCGGCTACCAATAAAATGCTGTGTTTGAAATGAATCAATCCACACTAGAACGCCATTTTGAAAACCTAACGTTTGCCCACCAACCCATGTGACTGGACGAACTCCATCAATAAACTGAACTGTTTTACCAATCAACAAATCACGCACCGCACCTATAACGGGGTTTGCTAGCTGTTTAACATTTTGAATATTGGTTGCTTGACTTGAAATATCACGTGCAACAACCACAACACCAAAATTAACACTTACTGACTGCCGTGTTCCTGTTGGCTTATCATTCGGCGTTTCCTTACCAAGCAAAATGTAAGCAGCAGGGGTAGGTACTGAAGTTAAATCAGTCAGCTTGCTGTATTCAGCACTGGTACCAACAAAAACTAAGGTTTTATCAGACATTAAACCTTTTAATTTTTCAGCAATGACTGATACATCAAATGGTGCGCTACTCATCGTCCAAAATCCCGTAATGTGTTCATATCAAATACTCTTACCGGTCCAGTCTGTTTTGGTACACCACCTGCGACAGGCAAAGCATCATCAATACCAAGCGAATATTTCCCTTCAGCTACCATTTTTAGAAAGCCCAGAACTTGTTTGTAATCACGCACGATAGGATCGCTTTTTTCATCAGAAACACGATTGCGATGCAATTTGTAACGAACAATAATGCGTGCCCAATCAGTTAACAAACGAGGTACCTTAACTAAGGGTAGCCTGTGTCCACGTTGCCGTAAAAAGCCGTTTATTTCAGCTTCAGTATCAGCTATTGATTCATTAATGCGTGCGATTGCTCGATTTGCATTAATAACATCATCAGGCAACCAACTTGAAACATCACCACCATTAATAATGACTCCCAACAAATTAGCATCTACGGGCATTTCACCATCTTGAGCAACCAATTGGGATAGCTCAACGAGTCCTGGACGTTCGGATAAATTTAGCAATGTAATGTATGGAATATTCATCATCTTTACCCAAACCAACGATAAATTCCCGTTGGTTGTTGTTCACATTATTAACTGTTTGCTGGAATAACATTTTCAAACAAATAGCCGGCATCTTTAGCCACAACTAGCTCTTTGACCGATTCACCGACTCGAACACGTTGACCACCACGTAAACCGATATCAGGATCAACAATCGAACCCGAAACACGATCTTTAAATTGAGCTGTATAACCGAACGTCACACCACCTTTAGTATTTGCTAATTTATTACGTACCGTGAATGATGCTTTATTGCCCCAAGCACGAAGTAATGCGGGTGATTTTCCGGGTTTTGCACTGTTTAAAAAGGCATCACCGACATAAATGGTTTCTAACTCTAATAAGTCAGCTAAGAACCCTAGCGGAACAAGGCCGTTTTCACCCGCATTACCGTGGTATGCGGCAACAATTTTGGGATGACGGCGTAATATTGTGGCAACTCGACGTCCTAATGTGCCGATATTAGGACGTTGAATCATTGAATCAAATGCATCCGTTATTAATGCTACTGGGTCACTATCAAGATTATTCCATTGTTGTGCAGTAGTTAATGTTTGTTTATTGCTGTAATTTGCACCATTAAAAAGCAAATTTGCAGCTCGAACCTCACGATCTAACAAAATTAAATCAGTCGTGGCTTCAACGGCATGACCAAGGGGGTTATAGCCTGTAATGGCTGTATCAATATCATCTTGAGGGACAGGGCTATCAAGTCCCCAATCTTCAACTGAGCTTTCTTTTTCTTTGGCACTAAACTCAACTTGATTCGGTTGTGACGTCCGACCAACTTTGGTATTAGGCAAAGTAAATCGCTCTGAAAAATCAAATTCAAGCCATTTAAATGATGTGCTAGAAACAGGCACACGAGGCAAAACCTCATCGGCAATTAACTTATTATTACGGTAAGCGATAGCAATTGCAGTCAACTGCGGTTCAACTGGGAAAGGGCGTTGCATATAAAACTCCTCAATTAAAAATTTGTTTATTAAAGGTCATAGACTATTAGTTAAATAACAGGTCAAGCTTGTTTGCTTGGTGCAATCCAAATTGAGCCTAACTCACCTTCATTACCATTTTCTTCAGCAAAACCAATAATAAAATCACCACTATTTGCTTTTTTCGCTCGACCATCGGCATTTGCCGTAATTGGATCACCTATCGCAATTGCTTCGCTATAAAAAACAGGCGCTAAACCGCTACGAATCACATCAAACACTTCACCATCACCGCCACCAACAATCGTTGAAACACCAATTAATAATACGGTACCGTCAATCGCTTGTTTTGCTAAACCATCTTCACTACCATGACAGACTATCACGCGTGGTTTGACTTCGCCTTCAGCGGTTTTTGCTACTGTTAATCCTGGAATATTCATATAAAAACCTTTTGGTTAAAATTAAAATGATGCTGACATTAATAATCAGCCTGTAATTAATGCTCTTGCTTTTTAGCTTTGGTTACATGCGTAACGGCTTGGCTAATTGAAATTGTATTGCCTTTGTCTGCCTGTTCTTTTTGATAGGCTTTGGCTGCATCAGCAATGACTTTTGGATCTTGTTTATCAACGTTATCTTCACTATCACTAGCAGCCGATTTTTCAGCAAAGTTCATAAAAGCGGGACGCTCTGAAAGTACTTTTTTGATTAAATCAACTGGGGAACTGTTAACAGTTGCATCACCTTCAGCAAATGAAATTGGTTCACTACCCAACGCCATAAATACTTCAACAACTGTAGTTTTATGCGCAGGTAATAATTTTCCATCTTTAACTAGTTCATCAACAAAGGCAGCAAATTCCGCTCGCTTGTTAGTTTGTTCTTTTTCTAGCAATGCTTGTTCACGTTTGGCTAGTTCAGCATTCTTAGCGTCAATTGTTGCTTGTTGTTCGGCAAAGCTAGCGTCTAAAGGTTGTGGCATTTTTTCTTTCTCCTTTTGTTTTCTGTCGGATATTGCACGCAATGATTCAAGGCGCCATTGCGGTAAAAATAGGTCAGCACTGGCAATGCCGGCTTTTTCAATCAGCAGGTCACGCAAATTAGCTAAAATTGAAATCAAATTCTCATCAAATTCTTCATCAGCCATAGAGAATTCAACAGCACCTTGCTCGCCGTCAGATTCGGCAAAACTAACATCAGGCAAACCTTTAATAGCAGGCGCTGCTGCACCTAAAAAACCAATGTGCCGCGCATAGTAATGACCCGGTTTAGGATTGCCTGGTGAATCCGGTAAATAAATTGAAAGTGAGCGTTTTTTATAACTGCCCGCATTATAGGCTTCAGCAAATTCTGGATTAATCTGATCTAACTTTGCATAAACCAAACCATCTTTTACTTCAAATGATTTTGCCCATGCGTAAGCTGGAGCTGTTAGTTTGGGATGGCCGATTACAGCAGGTGCTTCAGATAGCGTTGGATCATAGCTTTCAGCTAAATCAATACAGTTTTCTAAAGTAAAAGTGATTTTTCGACCATCTACCGCAGTATGCGTACCAGGTTTAAAAACGGGAATAAGTGCCATAAAAAATGCTCCAGTAAATTGATATAGAGCATCATGACTTATTTTGAGAAAAGGGTAATCTGAACGCGGGCAGATAATTTTTTAATGATTTGAAAAGGGGAACGGCAAAATAATAGAAGAAATATACACTAAAAACTTATTATAAAGCATTTACAACACGATTAAAGCGATTCGTAAATAAACTAATTAGCCTTTTTTAGTAAAGTGGCTTAAAACGCGTTATATTGCGTTTTAAGCAAAACCCAAGTGCTCACGCACAACATCGACCAAGAGTAATTTATCTTGGGCGCTAATGCCAAGCCATGGTCTTGCTGGAATTACCACTTGTTTTACAGGACATCCTCCCACATTTAATGCATTGCCCTTAACTGGTTTAATTGTACCGCCGAACTGATGGATAGCGCCATAAATTAAATTTGTACCGAATAACAAAGTATTACCTTCAATCTGCCAATGCAACGTACTTCTTAGATTACCATCTAGCGTTAAAATTTTATCTTTTTGTTTGGGTTTTGAGTCTTTATACCAAGGAGATAGTTTTTTCCACGGTACACCATCGGGCGATTCTTGGGCATTAAAGCGTGCTTCATGAATATCAAGTAATACTTCGCCCATATGACTAAATAAACTTTGAGTATCATCTATGGCCGCTTCAATATGAAGCATAGCATCAAGCGCATTTTGTATATTAAACTCAATATTTACGCCAGTCATTTTTTCACCTATACTATTTTGAATGTAAGTAAGCAGCTTCTGCCAAAGCCTCAAATCCTTACTTATGCACCTCAATTATGGCAGTGATTGAGGTTTATCGTTTAAACACTCGAACACCAACCCTCAGTTGCTCTAGATATTCAGGGTTATCAGGCGCAAATGTTGTTACACCTAGCCAACCATCATCACCCACTTCAAATACCGCTAGCATAGGCTTAATTTCACCATCAATCATAAAACGAGAAATGTAGCGCCGGCGCACTACCGATTTTTGTAGATGATCAAAGTATTCCATTCTTGTCCAAATTTCATCAGGCAGTTTTAACGAATCCGCCAGTAATAATAAAAATTGCTCACGACCACGTTTTGTAACTTTCAATTCACCAGTTTTGCTAACAGTGAAAAGCTGTTTACCGATTACTAATGCATCACCGGCTACATCTTTAAAAATAGCTGGCTTAGTTAACGTTGCGCCAAATTCATTTAAGAAAATATTGGCATAATCTTCTTCAGTTAAGCCCTTTTCTAACAGTCTATTTTTGCTTACTTCACGGATAGCTGGCCATTCATCAGTTGCTTTGCTTGATGGTAAACCTCGTTTTAAAGTTGGATCTGTATCTAATGGATTTGGTACAAAATTATCAAGTCTTGATTGCCCGGGAATATGTTCAAAACTAGGGTCAATTCCTTCAGGTACTCGAACTATTCTAGGATTACCGCTATTTTCACCAATCACTCTATCAACCCAGTTTATTGTTGGTGCTTTGTCAGGTTGGTGTTTTCCCATTCTTTTTAAATTACCTTTAGTTCGCCCACGAACACGACATTGACAACCATAGCCATTGGGTGGAAAGTGAGTATTCCACCAAGGATCATTAAAATCTAATACCAGATGATCCCAACTTTGATGAAGTTCTCTAGGGTGTTCAACATAATCACTATGCAAATATTCCATGTATGGAAACTTAGCATCACGTAATTGCTGGTAGCGTCCAGCTTGATAAGATGAATTTAAATTTGTTTCATAGATGATACGAGTACGCCAGTTAAAACCGCCGTTATAACTCCAACCATGACGTTCTACTATCTCAGCAAAGTCTTTACGGAACTCATCCAGTGTAGTACCTTGGCTAATTGCTTTATCAATAGCTGCACGAAAATCATTTAGTAATGCATTACGATTAGCACCCGCCACAACAAAGGCATAATCATGCTCATTATTGTAGATATCTACATAGCTGTTTGTGGGCACATTTGCTTTACGTCTGAAGAATTCAATTTGCTCTTTAAATGGCAACGAGCCATATGCGACATTAACCATTTTTGCTATCCTCAAGTAGTTCTGTGCGACCTGCTAAATTAGCTGCTGTTAATGCTTCAGCCATGACCTTTGCATATTTATCTAATTGCATATCGGGAATTAGCTCAAATAACTTATCACGTAATTCTTCTAATGATTGAACATTATCAACCAGTTCTTTAATTTGATTAATCCATTGGTCGGTAACTGGTTGCATTTCCGTATTTAAATGATTTGATTGCAACACGGGTGCAAAGGTATTCGGTTGCTGTTCGGCAAAATCAACGTTTTTTAAAGATTGCGCATCAATCGGCTCTGCTAGTTGCGGTTTTTCTTCCCATTCACCACCATAAGTATCCTGTACATGCGAAAGAGTTGGACGGAAACCAGTGGATTCAATAATATTTTTATCACGTTCTGACATTGATTTTAAATCTTCTGGTTCATCAAAAATACGTGAAACCTGAGGAACAGCAGCACCGGGAAAATTCATCTGTGTAAACCAAGTACCTGGTCCTCGATTCCAACTCTCGCACATTACATCAGAATCTGATTTTGCAATTGAACTTAATACCGCAGCTTGGAGTGATTCATCACCACCGATTGAGCTTGATGCACCACCTGAGGAAGTAATTTGTCCAACGGTTACACGCCTAATTGCTTCGTTCATTGAGTCGTAAAACGCTTTGTAATCGCCTGCGCCTGAGCGTGCTATTTGTAGTAATTCAAGCGTCATGCCATCTGGCATGATGATGCCTGAATCGGTCTGAATTGCACGAGTGAGTGACAGTAAGTCCCGTTTTTGTTCAGGTGTTGCACCTGTACTATATTTGCCCACTGCCGTTGGCATGCCGAATTTTTCCAGAAAAATTAGCCAGAACTTAATATCATTGCGTTTAAAAAAGCTTGGCCAGTAAAGCCAATGAGCCAAGCCTAGGCCATACGGTTCATCATCATGATCGGCACCAGTTGCATAATGCCAAAAGTACGGTGCATCACAAGCAACACCTTCATGCATATTATTGGGCGTTAATAAGCGCAGTTCACCCATTGGAGTAAACCGAAAACGACGGCGATCACGAACTTTGATATCATCAATCCAATATAGATTATCTTTGATGCCATAAATTAACTCCGCCACAGCATAACCGTAAAAAACACCGTAGTGCATTAGTTTAGTCACTCGGTCAAACCCAACCGATTTTAATAACTCGCTCATTGCATCAGCTGCTTCAATATCAATCGGTTTATCGCCTCCGGGTTCCACTTTCCACTCACGAGATATAACAGCATCTTGACGCTGAGTAAATGCCGATTTCACTTCATCATCATTTAAAACTTCTTTGTAAATATCTAAACGACCGCCACCCCGATTACGAAGAACACTATCATCTGGCAGCGCTAGCGAACCAACAAACAATTTAGTAATATCATTATTTTCACCTGTGCCTGCCAGCTCTCGTCCTGTTTCAACATGTGGCTTTTTGCCTTTAAACCATAACATTAAATAAATCCTCCAAAATCGTTACCGCCCCGTACTGTGCCAAAGCCTGTATCAGTTGTTTCCAGTTCTGAGCTACCCGAATATTGATTCAATGAACGGTAAGAATCACGATATCCAAGTGACTGATATTCAATTTCATACCTATCTTGGCTAGCTGCATTAATTGCAAGAAAGGCAGCCCAAGTTCTATCAGCATGACCATTACTATCAGAATCAGCAACAAAACGCGGTTGCCCCGTTGCGCCAGTCACTTTTTTCAACTTATGCAAATCAGCACGAAGTGCATTATTGCCAGCGGGAATACGAATTTTTCTATCTTGAAATGCTTGTTTACCTTGTGTTGCTAATGTTAATTTATTGGGAGCGGTAAATAGCACACCTTCAACGACCATTTCACCATAACGTCGTTTAGCATCCTCAACAGGTTTTTCACCCATACCTGTTTGGTCCATACAGATACGAATAACACGATAACGCCTAAAAACATCATCAAGCAGTAAATCTTGTTCGGCAAAAGAGATTCGCTTCCTCTCAATAATTTCACGAGTCCAAAGAACATCGCCCACTTGTTCAATGACCCAAATAACAAATAGGTCATTACGTGTAGCAATATCAACGCCAACAAAACAAGGATTGCCTGTATAGTGTTCAGGAACTCCCGCTTTTTCATCTTCGACACTGGTTATTAAATCAAAATCAAGCCAACTGCTGGCTTCATCAAGCCACTTGAGTTCAAACTCTTGTGCCCATAAATCATCATCACCGGCACCTTTGTGTAATTCCTCAATATTTCGAGGTAACCCATCATTAACGCATTGATAAATATCCGCTACATGGCGTGACCAACCATCATCTTTACCAGTCATCAGTTCATAGAACTTATTACCTTTACCATTGGGGGTGCTAATGACTCGCAATTTTAATCCGGGCTTTGAAATAACAGGGAACAAAGCTTTCCAAATAGCACGGCTATCTTGATGAAAGGCAAATTCATCCAGTAAAACACTAGCACTAAAACCACGAGCAGTATCAGGATTGGCGGGTAAAGCAGTTATTTTACTACCACCAGGTAATTCAACTTCTAACGCTCTAATATTGGCATCCCAATCATAATCGAGTTCTTTAAAACCTGCGGACATTGCACGCAGATGAACTTTAACCCCCTCATTCATGGCTTCACGTGCTTGACGTTCACCACGTGATAAAATCACCCAACGCGCACGTTTACCTTGAGCTTCAGCTCGCAAACAGTCGAGCACAATTTGTAATGTGCTGGTAAACGTTTTACCACATTGGCGAGAGAACATTGCAATAGCAAAACGGCTAGTGTCGTTTACCCACTGTTTTTGATAGTCATAGAGTTTTAAGGCCGGTTCATTTTTTACTGTCATAAGTCATACGCCGCTTTAATTACTTTAGCTAACATTTCAGCTGGTACTTCGCCTGTTTTTTCTAGCTCATCCAGTTTTTCTTTTTGTTCACGCAATAACTTTTCACGTGCTGCTTTTTCGATTTCCTGCCGCTCTTTAAAGCTTAATTGCCTTGCTTGCATGGCTTCTTTGGCTGCTTTCGCTAAAAAACTAATTTCTTTAATCGTGATATCTTCCGATTCATGGGCTTTAAATGCAGCACGCGTTGCCAGCGTTGTAACAGCCTGAGCAAGTAGTGCTCCTGATTTATCATCAACACTGTCACCAAGCTCATCAACCAAAATACGTGATGCTGTTTCAATTTCACGTAAGCTATTGGTCATTTCATTAAAACCTTTTTGATAGCGGTGAAGACTAGAACGGCTTGGCGTATCAGTACTTGGGAATTTTTGTTGCAGCTCTGCAATCATTTCATCAAGAGTAAGTTGATCTGCTCGTAGTAGTTTCTCAATATAACTACGTACCTCAGGCTCTAGTTTGTGGATCGTTGATTTACGTCCCATAATTACGCTCCTGCGCTTGGACGTTTTACACCAGGCACAACAACTTTACCAGTGGCCACATCAGCACCAAAATCGGTTAAACGAGCAACAATAACACTACCGATTGTTTCGGTTTTAATTAAGTCTTGTTGTCCAAGCCAACTTAAATGGGTTTTAACTTGATCACGACTAATAGCGTGGCCATAGTGATCTAACGCACTATAGATAATACTAGAATTACTGCTATAACTTGGCATTTCATATAAGATACGCAAAATAACCAAACGTTGATCTTCTTTTAAAAATTCAGCGTAGCTCATAATTCCTCACTTGTTCTTTAATAAAAATTGATTGATGTTATCTAATTGACGAGATAATCCTGAAAGCCGATCAGATAACTGATTTAAAGTAGCTTCATTGCTACTTAATTTTTCAATCAATTTTGTTACCTGATGCTGAGTTGGTAATGACTTAACCGTTTCTTCAACTTGTGTTACCCGAATACGTAAGTCTAGTAGCTCTTTTTGGCTAGCCGATTGACGACCAATTAGCCATGAGTACACTCCTACAACCGCCATTACAACCCACTGCAAAAACTGCCAGTTAAAGGTAAGTTCATTAAAATTCATCGTTTATTCCTTTTTTCTTCCAATGCTGCACATTCAATACATAAATCAGTAACGACTAACTTTCGACGTTCTTCAGCTATAGGCTCTTCACAGATTCGACAATACAGGCTCGATACTCCTGTCTTTGCTTGATGTTTTGCTAATATTCGTTCTCGTGCTTCCATTTCAACAGTTGATGCTAAATCAGCGTTATCCATTGTTTGCCTCGTTGATATATTTTATTAGTTCAATAAATCGACCTGAGCACTGCCCATATTGGTCATAAAGCTGTTTTAAGGCTTGAGCTAAACCATCAGCGGTATTATTTCTTCGTTTTACGGGTAATTCGCATGGTACCGTCAGTTGTGCTGGTAAAACCATGGGTTGTTGCTTGAGCGGCATTTGTACGGGCTGAGTCGATGAACTGCAAGATACTATCATCAAACACGCAATGACTGCGATCATTAGCCGTTTTGTTAAGTGCATCTTGTAATGCTTGATTTGATTGTTCATCATATAATTTCCTTTCTGCTATCTGCTGTGACAATGAATAACTTGCATCATTAGCGGTTTTAGTTAGTTGCTTTGTGCTCTTAATCAATTGACTTAAAGTATCCATTGCTTGTTTTGCTTCTAAAGCAATATATTCTTGTTTAGCCATTGATTTGCCATGACTGATACCTAATTGGTAAAGTAAACCAAAACCAACAATCAAAAATATTCCCAACAAAAAATAACTTTTATTGCTCACAAAAAAGCTTTTGATTAATTTATATATATTTTTAATCATCACAAACTCCTAAACTCCAATTTTCAGCTATGTAAACAGGTTGCCAACGGTAGATAATGCGAATCGGATAATCACGGTTTTCTTTAAAATTAATACTTTTACGACCGCCATTAATATTTTCAACGACTCCCCAATAGTGAGTAGCATCTTGGTATTCTCGTTTTGCTCGTTGTCGATCACGATTAACCCAACCCAAACCACCGTTATAAGCTGATAAAACAAATCCCCAGTGGTCACAATCACTAGCCACTTCATTTACACGTTGATATAACCAATAATCATATTGAACTAAGGCACGCAGTGCCCAAGATGGGTTATAAGGTTCGTTGCTTCCTAATGATTTAGGGTAAGCCCCTGCAATCCAATCCGCCGTTGCTGGCATAAACTGAGCTAGCCCCTGTGCGCCTACTGGTGATTTTGCGTTTACTTTCCATCGAGATTCCTGATGAATTTGAGCTGCAAACAACGCAATTGGTGCATCAAGACCAAAGATTGCACGTGCATTACGTGTCAGTTCCCGTTGATGTTGCTTAGCATCATTTGGTACACCTGCTATAGCAGGCGCTAAATGACAACTAAACAGCATAAACACAATAATTAAAGTTAAATAACGCATGGCTATAATCCAAGTGTTACGCCAAAAATCACAGCGGAAACAATCAACGCCCGACGAATCAGAACAACCGCAAACAGAGTTCGATACTCATCAAGAACAGGGTATTCCGCACACATTTTGGAATCCATTGCCTCTGGTTGTTCATTGTTTTCTAAAGACTCAATATAGTGCTTGGTATAAAAATCAGGACCAAACTCTTTCCAATCGTTATATAAATAACCTCCAGGAGATGCATAAGGGAAAAGCGCACGGTCTAGGTGGTAACCAATCACGGCAGAAAGCAAGACTAAAGCCAGTTTATAAGCAACAACAGGCAACTGTTGAGGTGAGAGTAACGTAATAATTGCAAATAAAGTAATAGCGACTAAATACCATTTAAGCAAACGAATATGGGATAATTTTTTGATAGGGTGAGCCATAAAAAACCTCATAATTAATTAAATTAATGTATGAGGTTATTATGATCTTACTTACTTGAAATGTAATTTGAACGGGGGCAGATTAAACTCTGCTTTTCTATAAGAATAACTAAAAAAAAGTCGTCACAATTAAGTGACGACTTTATTAAGTGTTAAGCGGCTGTTTTATTAGCGCATTCACACTGTGGTATACGAAAAGCTTTTGCCTTTTTAGGATAAATAGTCTTGCCATTTTTGACTATATATCTAGCAAATGTATACCCACAAGCATTACCACATCGAGGACAGATAAAATCACTCATGCGATACCTCCTATTAAAAGGAGAACATTCAGAGCACAAATAAACTATTGCTTAATAGAAAATAATAAGTATAATCTACCGACTTTTTCAAAAGTTCCATCAGATACTCGTATGTTCTTATGGTTATTAACAAGTTAGTCATATCCGTAAAATATGTAACTAACACCCAAAATAAAAAGCACTTACCGTAAATAAGTGCTTTTTACACTTCGAAATCAAACGAATATTGACGTTCAATTCCAATTTCTAATAATATAGTTGAAGCAAATAAATCAGCTTGCCATTCAGCATCTTCTTTATAAGTTGGTTGATGTTGAGAATAGTGCAAAATGGCTTTATGCCCCAACAAAATATGCCCCATCTCATGAAAAATAGTAAATAAAGCTTCTCTTTTTCCTTTAGAGGCTGCCACATAAGTTTTATTAGGTATGCTAATGGTAAAATCGTTGGGATCACAATGACCCTCTGTAACGCCTAACCACTCTTTATCTGAAATTACTTGTAATGTTATTCCATATAAAGCTAAGTTTTCAAATACAGCATCAAAATTAATTTTCATTTTTTTTGAAAGCTTAAACACCTTGCAAGAGTTAATTGCTTTTATTTTTATATCATCAACTTCCATTGGTTCAACTCGGTTTCCTCGCATTTGGTACTTTTCAATCATTTAATCAATCCTTTTTTTATTAATATCTTCAAATAATTTAGCTAATCGCTTTAGTTCCTCAGCATTAAATGGGGATCTAGCAAAACCTGCAATTAACATCTGTTGTTGCAAAGACAAACCACTAATATTGACATTTTCATTTGACACATCAGCTAATTCTTGCAAATTATTTATTTCGTGATTTTTGGATTTGAAAAAGTAAGATATTTTTTCAACCCAATTTTTAGGGATCTTTTTTAATCCTGTTTCTAGGCCACTAAGGTAAGCAGGTGTTGTTTCAAGCTCTTTAGACATAGTTAATAAAGTATAACCAATGTCTATTCTTGCTTTTCTTACTACTTTGCCAAATTCTGTCAGTGCCATATTATTTCTCCTGTTAATGTATTTGATATACAAATACCACACTAATTTATCATGAAGAAAAAGTAAATTCAACCATTTTGGTAAATTAAAATTTATTTTTGGTTGAAAAATTAAAGGATCTAGTTTTAAAGTTATATATTTCTATAAAATATAAATAATTTACTAGTTTGATTTTTATATTTAAATGATCTGCTTATAAGGAATTTTATTCTTCCCCACAATCTTTCTTCTCTTCAACTTCTTTTAATTGCTCCAACCGCCTATTCGCACTTTTCAGCGCTTCACCTTTTTCAATAACATTACCAACCCCAAAATCACCTAAAAAGGATAGAACGGAACGACCATCAAATTTACTTTCTTTGTCAACATGTTCTATAAAACCTTGAACTTTTGCTTTTTCTAGTGCTATTTCACGGCAAGTCATGGTTTCTTTTTCATATTGAGTTAATTCTCCCTGACGACCGTAATTTTTAGTAGCACAGCCAGTTAAAACTAAAGCTAAACATAAAATTAGTAAATTTAATTTATTCATATTTAATCCTTTTATTTAAATATTCAATTTCGTAGTAGCCAACTTTTACACCTTCAGTAATGTCTTTATTTTTATATTGCTTGTCTTTATCTGTAAAAAATGCAAATATTCTTTCGTTAAAACCAGTATAGGCTCCAAAGCTATTTTTAGAGTTGACATAGAATAAAATAATGTATGCATCATCTCCGTTTATTTTTACTTTAATTGGTTTTTCGAATTTGTATTTGGCACTATCAAAATCTTTTAAATTAAGTTCTAAATAATTAATAATTTGCTTTTCATAATCACTATGAGAATCACAGCCAACTAATAAAAAAACGCTAAATATAATTGAAGTACAAAATAACCATAAATTTTTCATCTTTAATCCTTAAAAAATAATCGCCCCCAAAATAAAACCCACGGCAAATATTGCTAACGTGGGTTTTATTTGAGTTCTGAATAAAGTTATTGTTTGGTTATATAAATTTTGATTATTTAATTTCTCTAAATTAGAAAGTTCTTCAACATAATTTAATACATTTTGTAGCTGCATTTTATTAAGCCGTTTTAAATCTGAAGTACAAAATTGCCGTTTACTGTAATGATTCATCTTATCTTTTAATTCATCTTTGTCATTAATTTCACAAAGAATCAAATGGATAAGCATTTTGCAAGATGCTTTTTCTTTAGCTGCTTCAAATTCATCAGTTAAAAATTTATCAGCAATAGGAAATTGTGAAACAGTTATTTCATTAATACTACAAACACCAAGAGTAGCGTGTAGTTTAAGCCATAGTTCTGGTGCCGTTAACTCCCCGTAGTTTTCAATATCAGAAATTAAACTATTAAGGGATTTTCGTTGAGCGGGAACCAACGGGCGAGTATCTAACTCATCATCATTACTTGACGTAATATTATAAATATCTCTACCAGCTATTTGTTCTGCTGTATTATCCTGAAGTCTAACCGTCACTTTGTTTTCCGCCTCCTAGTTGTATAAATATTTCCACCAGCAATTTGACCTTCACCTCGAATTGTATTATTCGAAATATTAACCCCTGCCTGCTGAGCCGTTCCTGCTGTTAATGCACCTAAGGCTGCCGCTTTAATTGCCAATGGTGCTGTTCTAAATTTGTCAATTAAATCTTGCTCATCAACAGATAAATTACTTGTTGTTCTAATACCAGTTACAACATATTGAACATCTAACCCAAAATTGGCTAATGTAGATAAATATAATGCATCAGGAAATCTCTCACCTTTTTCATAATTAAGTTGAGTTAATTTTTTTACATTAGCAATTTCCCCCATAGCAACTTGGCTAAGGCCCATGCGTTCACGTTCTTCTTTTAGTCTTAATCCGATATTTTTTTGCATACTTTTTATCTTGACAGGTATAAATATTTATACCATAATTTAACACATAATTTATAAATCACTTATTAATAACTTATATCAAAGGAGCTAAAAATGTCTAAAGTTCTCACTCCAGAACAAGTTAAGCAACAATTTCAACAAAAAGGTAAAACTATCAAATCTTGGGCGATTGAAAATGGTTATCACCCCGTTGTTGTTTATAACGTTTTAAATGGTTTAAGTCGTGCTCATCGTGGTAAAACACACGATATAGCAGTAAAACTTGGCTTAAAACAAGCCTATTAATACCGATTGTAACAGTTTTTCACATATAGAAAAAGGGCGAAAGACATGCATAGAACACAAATTTCAACGTCTGGCACTCGAATACTTAAGGTACTAAAAGCGCTTAAAGGTTATACGTTAACGGGTTTATCTAATGGCGATATCGCAAAGATGATTAATGAATCACCTGTTAATGTAACGCGTTCACTTCAAACACTAATCGAGGAAGGACTAGTAATTAAGTTAGATAATGGTTTGTTTGCTCATAGTGTGCAAATGTTGCAAATAGCCCAAGCGCATGCAATTCACATCACTAAAATGCAAGACCAAATAACAGAAATCAATCAGCGTATTACTGCTGGTTCAAGAGGATAAATAAAATGGCAAGACAAGCAAACAAAGCAAAAGACGAAATTGAACTACCTGCAATTGATGAGCAAGGGATTAATGATGCAATGAATACCATGACTACTATTCAAAGTGAATATAACGAATCTCGTGATTTAGTTAATCAAGTTTTAGGTCAGGCTCAAATGGCTGAGGCTTTTGAACAGTTTTCGCGAACGGTTCGCACATCTAAATTGGCTTTTATCCGTGAAAATAAACTATATCAACAACTTAAAGGAATGAAAACCGCGAACGGTTCGCTATTTTCAGGAACGTGGGAAGATTTTTGTCTGTTACTCGGTTCATCTAGAGACAAAATTGAATTAGATATAGCAAACCTAAAAGCATTTGGTGAAGAAGCCCTTGAATCTATGTCACGCATGGGTATCGGTTACCGTGAGTTACGCCAATATCGTAAGTTACCTGAGGACCAAAAAACAGCACTGATTGAAGTTGCCAAAGCAGGTGATAAAGAGGCATTAGTTGAATTGGCAGAAGAATTTATTGCTAAAAATGCTAAAGAAAAAGAGCAGCTCAAAAAAGAAAATAGTAATTTGCAAGCTGATTATAAAGCCCTGAGCAAACGTAATGCTGATGTAGCGAAAGAAAAGGAAGAATTAGCAATAAAACTAGCACAATTTGAAATGAAAACCGTACCACTAGATGAGCGTTTAGAGCCGTTTAAAAAACAGATAGCAGAAACACAATCACGCATGGATAAGCTATTTGAAGAACAAAGGCAGTATGTAGACATTATGTATAAATTGATGCTCGAAATACTGGAGAATGACCCTGATTACGATCCCGAAAAACCATATTCATTGCCTGAATCAATGCAAATTGCATTATTAACATTGAATGGTTCGGCCGTATTAACTTTAGATCAAGCTCGTTATGTGCATCGTGAACTTTGGAGCAAATTTGATAGCGATATTATGGAAGCTCAACAGCGACAAGAATCTTTAGTAAATGAGAATATCCAAGATTTATATAAATGATATTTCATATCAAGGGAATTTAAAAATGGTATCACCTAATATTCGCAGCTATTTAAATGAATTAGCAATTAAGCTAGATAACACAAATTTTGGTTCAAGAAGCGCTATTATGAGTGAAGCTCAAGCCTTTTTAGGTATTTCTAAACAAACTATTTACCGACAATTAAAAGAGTTTTGTGGTTGGTCAAGTGATCGGAAATGCAGAGCTGATAAAGGTGATACAAGTGTTTCTGATATTGCTTTAAATGTGGTCGGAGCAATATGTAAAGAGTCGGTGCGTGATAATGGTAAACAAACTATGTTTACAACAACAGCAACAAGTATTGCAAAACAAAATGGTTATGAAATTGGTGTAAGTACTAATCATTTTACTAGGTTATTACGAAACCGCAAAATGAATGTAAAAGCACAACAAGTGGCAAATCCTGTTCAGTCATTACGTGCATTACATCCTAATCATGTGCACGAAGTAGATCCTTCTCTATGCCTAATTTATTACATGAAAGATAAACAACATATTATGCGTGACCGTGATTTTTATAAAAATAAGTTAGGAAACTACGCAAAAGTTAAATACAAAGTCTGGCGTTATACTTTGTATGATCGCGCATCGGGCATGATTATACCGTGGTATGTAGAAGCAGCTGGCGAAAACCAACACTCATTATTCCAGTTTTTAATGTTTGCTTGGGGTAAGCAAGATGGGCGGTTATTTCACGGTGTACCAAAGCTATTGTATTGGGATAAAGGTTCAGCAAATACATCATCAGCAATCAAGAACTTGCTAGACCATTTAGAAGTTAAATATCTAGAACACGAAGCAGGTAATGCACGAGCTAAAGGCGGTGTAGAAAATGCCAACAATATCATCGAAACACAGTTTGAAAGCCGTTTAAAGTTTCAACCAGTTAACTGTATTGATGAGTTAAATCATGCAGCAATGAACTGGGCGGAGGCATATAACGCTAATCGTTTACCTGGGCAAGATACACGTTTGCGTCGTATTGGGTTATCAGAACCTGTATCACGCCAAGCGCTCTGGCAACATATTACGGCAGAACAATTACGTACATTGCCATCTATAGAAGTTTGTCAGGCATTAATGGCAAGTCGTGAGCAAGAGCGCCAAGTTAAGTCTGATTTAACCATTAGTTTCAAACATCCACAATCAGAATCATCATTAGTCTATAGTTTAAAAGGCTTAGAGGGTATTGCTGTTAAAGATAAAGTCAGTGTGCGTTCATTAGTTTACGGTGATTGTGCTATTCAAATTGAAGTCCCTCGTTATGACGGCGAGTCATTAATCTACCGTATTGAGCCAGATCGCAATTTTGATAAGTTTGGACAACGTTTAGATGCACCTGTAATTGGCGAGGAATATAAATCTAAAGGTAATACAGAAATTGAACAAGCAGCGAAAGCGATGGATCAAGTGGCATACCCAAATATGACCGAAGATGAAATCAAAAAAGCAAAGCAAAAACAAGTAGCACCGTTCGGTGGCAAACTCAATACACTCAGTTATCTAGATGATATAAATCATCCAGCTTATTTTGAACAAAAAGGCAATGAAATTGAGACACCGGAACATTTAAAGCTAGCTGCAACAACATTAACGCTAACCGCAGCTTTAATGCGTATTACCAGTTCAATTGGTCGCAGATTAACAACTGATGAAAATAAGTGGCTATCGGTTCGTTATCAAGATGGTGTACCGGAAGATTCGTTAGATTCACTAATTCGTACATTTACAACACCTGTTGCAGTCGGTGACGGTACGACAGGGTTTAGGAGTGTTAAATAATGCTGAAATTAAAAAGCGTAATGACGCAATTCAATATCAAACAGGCACAACTCGCTAAGCATATTGATTATAAAGGCAATTCAATCAGCCAAGCAGTAATTAGCCAACTCGTTAATCACAATATTTGGCCACGCTCTATTAAGCATGAAGAACTAGAGCAGAAGATTGAAAAGGGATTAATAAAATTAGGTTTAAGCAATGATTATTTAATAAATATTTTTGAAGAAGAAACTGACACAGCCGAAATCTTGGCGGACGACGCTGTGCCAGTTGACTCAAATGAAAAATACTTAACAAAGGAGTCAGCCTATATGTTACTACGAAAACAAACTATAAATCGAGATGCTCGTGCACATTTCCGCATTCCAAGGGATCCATTTACGGATGAAATGACCCAAGATGCCGATGTCTATCTTTCTGATGATATTCGTTATGTACGTGCTGCAATGCGTCAAACAGCAAAGCATGGCGGAATGTTGGCGGTAATTGGTGAATCAGGTAGCGGTAAATCCACATTGCGCCATGATTTAATTGATTGGATCAATATTAATCATGAACCAATAACGGTTATTGAGCCGTATGTACTTGGTTTAGAAGATAACGAAGTCAAAGGTAAATCACTAAAAAGTATGGATATTAGTGGTGCAATCATCAATGCGATTGATCCACAAGCAAAACCAAAACGCAGTGCTGAAGCACGAGCAAGGCAAATGCATACTTTACTTAAAAATAGCGCATTATCAGGTCGTAAACATTTAATGATTATTGAAGAAGCTCATGGTTTATCAATTCATACGCTTAAGCATTTAAAACGCTTTTATGAGCTACAAGAAGGCTTTAAAAAACTGCTATCAATTATCTTGATTGGGCAAACAGAGCTACAAACAAAACTATCAGAGTATAACCCAGAGGTTCGTGAAGTTGTGCAACGCTGTGAAGTTGTGAACTTAAAACCACTTGATTTTAAAGTTGAAGAATATATCAAGCATAAATTTTCACGTGTTGATATGGACTATACAACGTTATTTGATTCATCTGCATTTAATGAAATCATCAATCGGTTACGTGTTGCAACAACACGTCGAGGTGAAAAGCAAGTGCGTTCATTATGTTATCCATTAGCAGTAAATAACCTTGTTTCTAACGCATTAAATCTAGCTGCACGCATTGGTGCGCTAAAAGTTACAGGTGAAGTAATTGTTGAGTGTATCAAAGACCGAGGAGATATCTGATGAAAAAGAACCAACTCATCAATAATAGCATCAATGCGGTTAATAATGCTGTAACTATATTATCTAATGAAGAATTTACCGTCATTGGTTTTTATCATGATTCACTTTCAAAGCCAACTATTGAAATTGAGCATCACCCAAAGTGCAATAAGTTTATAGCTGTGGGTAAAGCGATGTATTACCGACATGAAGGTTATTACAGGTTTGGGCAATTTGAATTAAATGGCTGCCGAGTTATATGGAAAGAACGCGATATTAGTCGTTTGCATTAATCGAATAGGAGCTATAGAAATGATAAAGACTAAAAAACGTATTAAAGCTACCGCATCAATCTATGTTGTGCAATCAAAAGATCAAGCAACAGAGGCTATTAAATATTTAGGCGATATACAGCGTGAATTAATCCGATTAGAAACCGAAATGAACGATAAGATCGCTGAAATTACTGCAAGTTATTCATCAAGTATTGAAGTATTAAAAAAGAAGTCAGTAGAAATACAAAAAGGTATCCAAATTTGGTGCGAAGCAAACCGTGATGAATTAACCAACAATGGCAAAGTTAAATCAGCCAATTTAGTTACTGGTGAAGTGCAATGGCGCAATCGTCCACCATCGTGTGTTATTCGGGGGTTAGAAACAGTTATAGAAACCCTGAAAAAGCTAAAATTGGAACGATTTATTCGTACAAAAGAAGAAGTTAATAAAGAAGCTATTTTAAACGAACCAAATGTAGTAGCACATGTTCCTGGCATCACTATCAAAAAAGATGTAGAGGATTTTGCGATAGTACCTTTTGAACAGGAGGTTATTTAACTATGCAAAAACAAGATTTTTATATTTTGCATCAATTTATATTAAGCCAGACAGCTAATTTTATAGTTCACTGTAAAGAGTATGGTTTATCTGAATTTGAAGCTGATCGCATCATCGACGAGCTAGAGGAATTAGCAAATGGGTAAAGTGACATTAATAATTGAATTTGAAAATGGTAAAGAACCGTCTTTTCATGCAAATCAAAATATTTTAGGAGGTCAATTATCTTTTGTCGCATTTTCTGACTTAAATGAATCAATTAGAAATGATATTGAAAGAATCATAAAAAAAAATTTAGGTAAACTACCATCAATAAATGATGATGTTAAAGATATTTTGGTTGATATAGCTAATAAATTTGATTTATTAGAAAAATTTAATTTGATAATGAAAACTAAATTTTCTAATCCTAAACGCTATATGCCTGATTATCATGTTTCAATCAGTCATGAACATTCGTTTATGCGTGAAGTTCAGGGGCAGGGTTATGTCGATGGACAGATATATGATGAACTCTATGCCGAATATGTTAAGTTAAAATCAAAATCAGGTTCTATCTAGATGAAATCTAAATACATCAAGCTGATTCATATTGCAAAATCTCAACTTAATCTGGATGACGATACCTATCGTCATCTATTACTGAATATAACTAAAAAAACTAGCACCAAGGATATGACTGTTTGGGAACTGGAAAAAATTCTAAATAACCTGAAATCAAAAGGTTTTAAAGTTAAATCATCAAAAAAAACAGGGAAGATAACTGCTACAGAACCAGTTCATAAAAAAATACGCTCATTATGGCTAGAGCTAGCTGATGTAGGTGAAGTAAAAAACCGCTCAGAAAAAACTATCAATTCATATGTAAAACGTATTACTGGTGTTGAAGTGATGGATTGGCTTACCCAAAAACAAGCAATGGTTGTAATTGAAAGCCTAAAAAGTTGGCTAGAACGCGTAAAAAGGAATAAAAATGAAATTAACACGTTGCCCAATTTGTCATAACGAAATTAATTTAGAAGCATTAGTCGAAGATGATTCTGGCAGAGAATTACTTATATTAGTAAGTAATTTAAACTATGGCTGTGCTAAACCGATGATTGCCTATATTGGTTTATTTCGTACTCAAAAATCAAATTTAAGTAATTCTAGAGCAGTAAACTTAATTAATGAAGTTCTGAAATTATATCAACCAAGCAGGCATCTAGCTCACGCACTACGGGAAACAGTTAATAATATTCACGCTAAGCGTTTAACTAGTGAGTATAAACCGTTTAAAAATCATAACTACTTAAAATCTGTTTATGAATCAACTAAGCATTTATTTGCATACGTTGAACATAAAGAAGAAGACAAACCAGCTCGTAGCAGTAATGAAGAGTATTTTGAACAGATGTATAGAGCCGGTATCGATTTTAATAAATTAGAAAAAAATATACCCGGTGCACTAGATTGGTATAAGAACAAAACAGGAGCGTAAATTATGACTAAGTCTGCAATATCTATTAAACGTCACGAACTGCTAACGCATATATCATTATCTGTGGCTAATGAAGCCATGGATTATGGTCTACCTGAAGATATTGCAGCTCATCTTGGCGATAGTATTGCAAATACAATTTCAGAACTGTTCGGCGGTCAGAATATCACATTTCCACGCGACTACAGATTTAAACTAAACCAACGTGACTTGCAAATCTATGACGCATTTAAAGGCAATAACTACGCAGAACTAAGTCAAAAATATAAAATGACAGAACGAGGTATCAGAAAAGTAATCGACCGAGTTCATAAACGAATGATAAAAGAAAAACAACCAACACTGTTTGAATTTAATGACGCCTAATTAATTTTTAGAGCAAAATTTTTTAGGCAATTTTTTATTTCATATTTTGTAACACTTTTTCAAAAAACAATTTCATTATTTCCCTGTTTATTTTGTTATATCCCATTTATCTCATCATTCTGTTATTATTTATCATGTTCTATTTCACCACAATAAAGTTAAACCAAACATTAAAATAAAAAGCCAATTTATTATGTTAACCATTTTAGCCAGCATTGGTTGACTATTTGTTTTTCTTGCACAAATTGCGAACTATTAACCGTGCTAGATTGTAATTGCAATGCTAATCTATGAATTTTGTTGCGCATATCGATATAGGCTTGTGTTAGCTGCTCTGCTTCTTGGCTATCCATTATTTGATAATTTGTCGCAAGTTCTAAAATCCGAACATTATCGCTCCACTTTGTCATTTTAGGATATTTATTAGCATAATTAAGCACAAGATATTGCGATATAAACTCAATATCTCCTATTCCTCCTTCATCAATTTTTAAGTTAAATAAATTGTTTTGAGTGCTACCTAGATGTACTCTCATTTTTTCACGCATTTCACGCACTTCTTTTTTTAATACAACTTCATCACGCTTTTTACAAAGTACATTATGACGAATTTGGTTAAAACGTTTTATTAATTCACCTTCTCCATATATAGCTCTTGCTCTGACTAATGCTTGATGCTCCCAAGTCCAAGCTTCATTCATTTGGTAATCTTCGAACGAATCTAAACTACAAGCAAGCAATCCTGCATCACCCTGAGGGCGAAGCCTTACATCAACTTCATATAAAATCCCAAAACTAGTACGAACATTAAATAGATGAATAATTCGCTGAACTAAACGCAAATAGAATTGACGACTATCTATCTGCTTATTGCCGTTAGTTATACTATTAACTGGACAATCATGTAAAAAAACCAAATCGAGATCCGAACCATAACCCAGTTCCCAACCGCCTAATTTACCATAGCCGATTACCACCAAGCCTTTATGATTATCAGCCAAATGCTCAGGCTTGCCATAGCGAGTAACCATTTGATTCCAAGCCATTTGTATGACAAAATCTAATAATGATTCAGCCACATAAGTTAGGTGATCACTGACCTTCATGGTAGTTAATACATGCTCAACATCGCAAGCAGCTATATGCAACAATTGCATCTGTTTAAATTGACGTAAAGCTTCAAGTTGTTGTTCTTCGTCATCAACTTCAATACGTAATAAATATTGATAAAGCTGGCTTTTATATTCATTTGGAGCAACAGTCTGATAAAGCGAATTGATATCAATAAGCTCATCTAATAATATAGGGTAATGAGCCAGCTGATCGCTAATCATTGGTGAAGCACTACATAAGCGAATCAATTGCTTCAAAGCAGTTGGATATTCAAGTAACAGTTCTAAATAAGTGGTACGACTAACAATATTAACAAGTAACGGCAAAATCCTTGATAGCACCATTGTTGCTTGCTTTTCGCTACAGACAGCTTCTAACAAACGTGGCATTAACTGATCGAGGATTTCACGCCCCCGTACGCCAATGGTACGTTTACCTATATCATCACGAAATTGCACTAGCATTTGGTAGATCTGCGTAACTTCTGTTTCTGAATAGGTAGGTAATATTGCACTAACATCGCTTATTTGAAGATCAGGCACCCAAAGATCGTCAAATTGATCGTTATAAGGCTTAGTCGTTGAGGTAGATTCTGATTCGTTTTCGCCAATAAGTTCATTAAAAATTTGGCGGTTATGTTGCATCCGCACTAATAACGCTTGTTCAAAATCATGCCAATGATTAAAGCCCATGCTTATCGCTAAACGAGCTTGATCCAGTGCATTATTTGGCAAGGTTTGGGTCTGTTCGTCAGCAATAGCTTGTAGAAGATTTTCACAACGGCGTAAAAATAGGTAATTTTCTCGTAATAACGATACTTCATTCGATGCAAGTAGCGATTCTTGTTCAATCACATCAAGCGCATTTAATAGCGAACGAGTTTGCAACCCCACTACTCTTCCACCACGAATAAGCTGAAAAACTTGTACAATAAACTCTATTTCACGAATCCCACCAGCACCAAGCTTAATGTTATTTTTTAAACCACGACGACGCACTTCACGTTCAATCATGCTTTTCATATTACGCAATGATTGTAAAACACTAAAATCAATATAGCGACGATAAACAAATGGTTTTAACATTTGATAAAGCTCACTGACATAAGGAGATTGTTGATCACCAAGCACTTTAGCTTTAACCATTGCATAACGTTCCCAATCGCGCCCTTGTTCTTGATAGTAATCTTCCATAGCAGAAAAACTCAGCACCAAAGGTCCACCATCACCAAGTGGCCGCAAGCGCATATCAACGCGATAAACAAATCCATCTTCTGTAATTTGGTCTAACGCTTTGATCAAACGTTGTCCCAAACGTGTAAAGAATACAGCATTATCTAACTCTCTCCGCCCTCCTTGTGTTTGTCCATGTTCGGGATAGGTAAAAATCAAATCAATATCGGACGAGAAATTAAGTTCTCCACCACCTAATTTTCCCATACCTAAAATCAGCAGTGGCTGCGTCTGACCTTGAGCATTGTAAGGTGTCCCCCACTCTTTGCAACTAAGCTCATAAAGCCAATTACGAGCTGTAACAATTATCACCTCAGCTAGTTCACTTAATTGTAATAAAATCTGCTCATCATTACTGATATGAACTAGTTGAGACCATGCTAACCGGACTAAAATATAACGACGAAATTGCCTTAAAATCTTCATGAATTCAGTTTCATCTGAAACTGCTATTAATTTTTCATTTAACCAAGTTTGGTAATACTGTCTTTCATCTGCCTGTGGGGGATTTTGGCTGATTTCTGTTAGCCAGTTAGGAAATCGATAAAATGCATCTACCAAAAAATTACTTCGCACTAAAATATCTAGATTAGCTTGTATTTCGTTTGATTGACATTGTTTAAGTTGAGAGGCAACTTTTTGCTTTTGTTGTTCAAACAAAGAAGAAACTGGAAGGTTAAATTCTGACATAAGCAAGCTCTCTTAGAAATTTCTTCACAAAATAATATCAGCAAAATAAGAATATATTATAAGTAACTTTTGTAAGTTATATAGTATTTTATATACAAAATAAAAAAGTGTCGAAAATGATGAGATGATTTTTAATTGAGTATTGTTTTTAGGAATGATTCATAAAGAATATACAACTTCTTTAAACCCTTTATTTTATATTACCATAGGTGCAAAGTCTTTTTGGAGTAAAAAGACCTTTACTGGAGCTATATATAACCATATATCCTAATAAAAACCGTCATTATATTGTTGTATAGATAAAAAAATATCATACCGAAAAAAGTAAAAATTTCAGGCAACAATTCTTGCAATTAATATAAGGCAACCTTGTCTATTATAGAACAATGCCTATTATAATTAATGTAAAAATGTTACCAATAAACTAATTTGTACAAATTTTATTCTGACTTTGACTCAACAAAACTGGATAAATTAACTTCTTTTCCAAAAAATGCTTTTGCTGTTTTACTAACAACTACCGAACCTATTGCACATAAAATAAGAAGAAATAATATAATATCTGTTATAACAATAACCATTATTTCGCTGTCTGTTAATGAATCTGCAACCTCATCAAACCATTTCAGACAATATATATTGAAAAATAAAACAATTATTGCTGCCAACGATGTTAACACAAAAGCAATGACAGAACTTGAAATTAATGACTTCACCTGTAAATTATCATAAACAGTTTTAAATTGTTTTCGCAAAACAAAATAACCAATCGTATTTACAATCAATAAAAAAACTGAATAAAAAATAATAGTTCTAATATGGTATTCAAGGGGACCTATAGAATCCAGAGGATCTTTAGGAACAAAAAAGAAATTTAAGCAAAATAAGACAATAGATAGATAATAGAAATTAAATAATAGAATAAATAAAGATAAATGAGTTTTTTGACTATTGTCCGAGGATAATACAATCATATCTGACTCTGTTACGAAAGCTGTTCGCAGTAGTTTTATCCCTAAATAAATCGCCATTATTATCCAAATATAACAAGCTAATCTAAATATGCCTATATAGAGGCTTTCTATATAAGTAAAATAATATGGCACTATAGCATAATATAAAAATCCAAGAACCTGTCGCTCAAATATCACCTGATAACCATTGATACCTATTATTATAAAAAAAACAATTAAAAACACACAAAGCAGATTCTTTTTATTGACTCGATAGACCGAATTCTTATGCAAGATTATGGCTGAAGTAATAAAAATTAAAACCAGATTTGCTAACTGATTAAAAGTATTAGGCAAAACTATATGAATAATTAATGATAAAAAAGAATCGTCCCAAATATATGGGTTAACCTTTGCATAGCTAAAAACCATATTCTCAACAAGAAGTTCTCGTCCAACTAAAAAAGCGCTATCTAGCACCCCATAAAACAGCAAAAACAAGAACGGTAATTTAAAAAAAGAAAGCTTCATTATTTTACTTTTTATTTCATTGATTAATAGTCATATTTGCGATCAACATAAGCCTGAACTTTGTATTAATCTCACTAAAAGCAAATTCTTTTACAGAGTTAATAGTCAATAATGCCATTTGCCATTGTGTAAATTCAGGCTCAAAAGGAAGATTTTTATCTATTAGAATATAATTTATTTGGTTTAGTGTTTGTTTATATAACTCTAAATCATTAACTTCTAATGCATATTCTTCATTTTGTTGCCAAAATCTTAACAGGCTTGCTAGATCTTGATGGGCTTGAAAATCAAATTGACAAGTTTTAAGTGATGTATTTTTCAGTAAACAATAGCCCCTAGCAGCTTTACTTTGTGAAAAAAGATGCAAATGGAAACGGCTTAATTCAAGAGCAAAATTAAACAGGTCTTGTTTATTACCTTGTTTGAGTTCTAATTCGACTTCTTGAATGATTTTAACTTTTTTGTTTGACTTAATTTCCCCTTGGTCTAGTGCTACCTCAATTTCGCTACTCGCAAAAGAAATTAACCAAGTTTGCCTTTTGAAATCAGTACTGAACAATGGTAATAAATCTCGTTGTAACCGCTCAATATCGCAATTATAGGGTAATGCCATATGTGGTAATACAGCTAAATTGGGTTCTGAATTAGGTAAGTCAACATTAAATTCAGCACGCTCATGTAATCCAGACACAGACTTGCTATCTCGCTTTAAGGTGATTTCAAACTCTTTTTCGTGATCACTTTCGCATTCCCTTACTCGCAATCCACACTGATTATTACGTAGGTAATAATCGCTTGTGTCATAATAGGTACTAGTCAAATTGAGTTTTGTAGAACTGTTTTTTGCTGGTGATATCGTTAAAAATTCAACTTCGTCGCTATCAGCCCATTGATCTAGAAAATATCTTAAATTAGCAATATCACTAGTATTAATTTCAAACTTTAATTCGATTTCATTACTCATTCATCTACTATTTTTTCGCTATTTTTAACATAATCAACGATAAATCTACTTCATACATCATAGCGAATCACCGTTAATCAACAATATGACAAATTATTTTACAACACGAAATGGATTAGGTTTTGATTTAGATTGTTTAGGTTGTGAGGACAAAGATACACTCTGTATACTATATTGTGGTTCATCTTCAAATCCCATACCCACGCCATTTTCACGAGCATAAATTGCCTCAATCGCAGCCATTGGTACCACAATATGTTGTGGCACACCAGAAAAGCGAGCATTAAATTCAATTTGTTCATTAGTAGCCAAATATTGACCAACTGATTGTGGGGCAATATTTAGTACAATTTGATTGTTTTGGATAAATTCCTGCGGCACTAATACTCCATATACAGAAGTATTAACCACAATGTAAGGTGTTAAATCATTATCCAAAATCCAGTCATAAAAAGCCCTAAATAGATAAGGGCGACGTGGCGTCATTTGTTCAAGTTCCATCAAGGCTACCTTGGCTAAAATTATCGTAAATAAAGATAAACTTAATTGTTTATGATCTTATCTTTTTTTCTGCTTCAGTTAATGAATTAATAAAAGCAGGGCGTTCAAAAACTCTCGCCATATAAGCTAAATAACTCTTTTCAGCTACTTTTGGTAATTCAATACTAAGCAATGGTAAACGCCAAAGTAACGGCGCAAAGTAACAATCGCATAATGTAAAATCATCACTCATAAAATAATCTTTTTCTTTAAACATAACCGAAATCGAAACAAGATCATCAAGAAGATTTTTTCGTGCTGTTTTAGCAGCATCACTATTAGGATCAGCAATAATTGTTTCGTATGCACTATACCACTCTTTTTTAATACGGTACATTGTTAATCGTGAATTAGCGCGAACGATAGGATAAACAGGCATCAATGGTGGATGTGGAAAGCGTTCATCCAAATATTCTAACGCAATATGTGGTTCATATAACGTAAGGTCACGATCAATTAAAGTTGGAATTGAACTATATGGATTAAGATCCAATAATTCCTGTGGTAAATTATCTGCCGTTACAAACTCTATTTCCGCAGTTACCCCTTTTTCTGCCAGAACAAAACGAATCTGATGCCCGTAAATATCTGTTGTATCACAAAATAATGTCATTACAGAACGTTTATTAACAGCAACAACCATATTCACTCCAAATTTATAAAATTAAAATAAGTCTAGTTGCCGTCTATTCTAACAAATTGGATAACAAAATTGTTAAAAAAAAATAAATTTTCTTTAATTCTTTTCCTCAAGCCCTAATTTTGACAAGCAGTTTCATAAAACATGTGCTTAAGTATAGGATTTATTAAATTAGTTAACCTAATAATATTAAATAATATTTATTTCCTAAATAATCTTAATTCTTAAAAATATTTAACCTACGTAGTTTAGCTTTTTAATTAACCAAATCAGCATAAAAAAACCCAGCATTCGCTGGGTTTTGAAACAAAATTGAAACAAAATTGTAACGTTTTTGTAATACTGCCGGTCGGGTAAGGACACAACATTACTGTTGTGCCCTCCCCTAAGAACTGTACGAGCAAATTTCTCCGCATACAGCTCAAGCCTTTCAATTGACTTTAGTAAGCCAGTTTCACTACCTCCAATTTCAGTGCATGGACTTTTTTGTGGCAAATAGGATGTAGTAACACCCTATTTTTGAGCGTATCCGCCCCTCCGTGCATTTTGTAGATAATATGATGGTCATGCCACCCCGTCTCTTTTGTGATTGGGAGTTGACATAAACCACAACGACCTTTTTGTTCCTTATACAGCATTTGCCATTTGTGTCTGTGTGAGAATTCCTCATACATCCGTTTCTGGTGTAATGTTTCCCCGTATAATTCCCATTCTGGTAAAAATGGATTGTAATCCGATTTTACCTTAATATGTCGTTTGATTGCCGTCTTGCTACATTGCAATAATTCAACCCATTTATCCATACCCTGGCGGTCTTTTATCATCGTGCCAAAGTTCCATTTCCGAGTTGCCGTCGTTTTAAAGTATTTCTCTTTAACCCAACGTTTACCCTTTTTACTATGTCTTCTTTTGCTCCAATTCCAAAGCGCGCGCCATATTAATGCATCCATTCGCCCATAAGCTTGACTGGCTGCCTGACTTCGGTGATAGTTAGCCCATCCCCTTATCATTGGATTTAATACCTTTATTAAGTCTTCTTGTTTAACCATGCTTAATTTTTTAATCTTATCTCTCACCTTGCTATAGAATGCCTCCCCATTCTTTTTACTCGGCTTGATGATAAGCTTGTCGTTAAACTGTCTTACGTTCCAACCTAAAAAGTCAAAACCCTGCCTGATATGCACTACTTTTGTTTTCTTCTCTGATAGTGTTAGTCCTCTCTCTTTGAGAAATTCCTCCACTACAGGAATGACCTTTTCTTCCAGTAATTCTTTTGAAATCCCTGAAATAATAAAGTCATCCGCATACCTAACCATGTACGTTTTATGTTGCCTGATTTTCCTGCTCGCTTTCTCACCAAAGTGATTAGCTAGCTCTTTCTCCAAGCCGTCTAACGCCATGTTGGCTAGCGTTGGCGAGATAATCCCACCTTGCGGTGTGCCCGCCTCAGTCATCTTCACCTGCCCCATGTCAACGACACCCGATTTTAACCACTTCGCTAATATCCGCTTATTAATTGGAATATTCGCTATTAACCAATCATGGCTAATGTGGTCAAAACAGCCCTTGATATCTGCATCTAATACCCACTGCGCAGGTTGGTTAGTTTTCCGCCCCTTGTGTGAGAATATTCGATGTATATGGGTTATCGCATCTGCCGTTGAGCGGTTAATGCGAAACCCATACGAGCCTTTATCCGCCGTTGTCTCCGAAACAGGCTGTAGGGCAAATAGATAGAGTGCTTGCATTGCCCTGTCTTTTATGGTCGGAATACCCAAAGGGCGTTTCTTCCCGTCAGACTTAGGAATATAGACCCGCCTTAATGGTTGCGGTTTATATCCCTTGTTTGTGAGCGTTGCAGTCGCTTTCCATTTTGCCTCAGCGGTGCTCCAAGTTACCTTATAAACACCTGCCGTCCTTTTACCTCTATTTTCAGTCACTCGCCTTACCGCTAATTGCTTAGCATAAGTTGAGCGTGTCAATAATCTTTGCAAGCGTTTAACCTTGCGCCAATCATTTTCAAGTGTCGCTTTCGCAATCCGACTCTGCAATCCTTTAACATGCCTTGTTGCTTTGACCCAATCGATATTGTGCCATTGCCTCGCCATGTCAGAGGTCGCTGGAGCTGGACTCTGTTTAATTTTTGCATTAAACTTAGTGTGCTCTTTCATACTTACCTCTTGATACAAGAAGTAGCAGAAATTACTTGATACTATGTGAATAACCGCCAAAAGAACTACCACGTTACATGTGGCGGTTATTCAGAATATCAAATAACTCTACCGCTCTGTAACACGGTTAATGATTGAGTTTTGAGCTTGGCGGATGTTTTAACAGATGAATTATTCTTCCCAGTAATTCATTTTAAACTGTTAGACACTCGCCAGCTCATTCCTCGCCTAAAATAATTCCATTAGAAATTACCCACCAAAGGATTAGCCTAACATCTTGCGACGAAAGACCAGTTAGAAGTCTGCACCCTTTCGAGTTATGTCATGTTTCATACCCTATATCAGCCATTACAGCCAATCATTCGCTTTCTCTAACCTCCCTTACCTGCACGTTCAACAGCATCACTTACGCTTTGCCTGCCGACCCCAATCTTTGCGCTTTATATAATACGATTGCTGAATTGTGGACGGCAAACGTACAGGCTTACCAAGTTCCATTATTATCACACGAGTAGTTAAGATGTAGACTGTTCGCCGATAGTCTTATTGATGGCGTATTCCCACGCTAGACGAGAATATCCGACTATATTACCTTTTGGTCAAAGCCTATCAGTAGTTTTGGCTTTTCCAGCATTACGACGTTTTCATCTATTCACTTTACGTTCATCTTTCTACCCAGTCTAGCCCCTCATGGCATACTACTTGCCATTACTTAATGTTACCTCACGATAATCATTAACCTTGCTATTCCTCAAGGGGGTACATTGTCAGGAAGCTCCGCACCAGACCGTTGCCAGTCTCGCACTATCCCTAGACTACTGTTAGCCATATAACAGGTTGACTATTAATTATGCTTATTTCCTATAGTTATAATTAATTCAACAATGATAATAATAGCTTAAGCACTGCTTGTTTAACAACTCGAGTGAAATAGGTTTTTACACCTGATATCTTACTAATAATAGTTAATTCGACCTTTATCTTTCAACTTCATCTACATTTCTGTCGATTCATCGAAATATTCTAGTCTTTGTTAATCACTAATTTAACGGTAAATCTTTTACCCATTAAGTAGTAAATTATTAGTTAATAAGAGACGTCGGCAATCGTATATAATTGCTCGCCTTGTAGTTGTATGTAGTTCAACTATGACTGGAGAGTGTAAACTCTCAAAGGGCTCCAGTTTTCTTCATGGCGAAGTTTTGATGTCAGCTATATCTTCGGCTCATCATGTAGTTGTATATAGTTCAACTCTGGACTGGTAAGGATTATCCTTACAAAAGGCTTACATGAATATGTCCCCTCTTGCACACGGGTCGAAAGGTTAACTATTTAACGCTTTCGGTATTTTCTCCCCTTCGGGAGTATGAGGCTCCCTCGAGGAGTTTACAAGCATGTAAATAAGGAAAGAGTATTTCATCTTCGCTCTTATCTACGAATGAAAGGGAAAAGTATTTCATTTTCGCCTTTCATTCACTTGATTTTTACGAAAAACATCATAAAAATCAAGTGCTTAGTGCTACTTGTCGCACCTAACGTTTGCTGAATTGAGGACGACGACGAGCTTTGCGTAGACCCACTTTTTTACGTTCAACTTGACGTGCATCACGAGTAACAAAACCTGCTTGACGTAACGCAGGACGTAAAGTTTCATCATATTCCATTAACGCACGAGTAATACCGTGACGAATCGCACCAGCCTGACCTGAAATACCACCACCTTTAACAGTGATATAAAGATCAAGTTTATCAGTCATTTCAACTAACTCCAACGGTTGCATAACAACCATACGAGCTGTATCACGACCAAAGTATTGCTCTAAAGAGCGCTTGTTAATAACGATGTTACCACTACCTGGTTTGATAAATACACGAGCAGCAGAACTTTTGCGGCGACCTGTACCGTAATATTGATTATCAGCCATCTTTTATCCCCTTAAATATCTAGTACTTGCGGTTGTTGTGCCGCATGATTGTGCTCACTACCAGCATAAACTTTTAGTTTACGGTACATTGCACGACCAAGAGGACCTTTCGGTAACATGCCTTTTACAGCAATTTCGATGACTTGTTCAGGATGACGTTCAATCATCTCTTTAAAAGTCGCTTCTTTAAGTCCACCGATGTAGCCAGTATGACGATAATAGATCTTATCAGTGCGTTTTTTGCCTGTTACAGCAACTTTTTCTGCATTGATAACGATAATATAATCACCTGTATCAACATGTGGTGTGTATTCTGCTTTGTGTTTACCACGCAAACGGCTTGCGATTTCAGTAGCTAAACGACCTAACGTTTTACCAGCTGCATCAACAACATACCAGTCGCGTTTAACTGTTTCTGGTTTAGCTGAAAAAGTACTCATTCGTAATTATCCAATTTTTAATTAATCTCACGTTAATAAATCATTTGATTTATTTACACTTTTTGATTGTTACCATTAATTAACTCACCCCTTCGAGCGGTTATACTAATATTGACAACCGAAAACAACGTTGGGAAGAACGTTGTCGTAACGTGGGTGGCAATATTATACAGAAATTTTATAAAAGCGCTAGAGTAAAAATAAAAAATCATAGCGAGAAGGAATGCTTACTGATAAACTAAAATCAACATTAAATAACAAAATATTTAAATAAATGAACAATACAATTCAACTTTCAATAGAAGATTATATTAGCAAAGGTTTGCACCGAAAATGTTATCGTCATCCAAATGATCCCAATAAGTGTATCAAAGTGAATTATAATGTTGGTGCTGAAGATGAGACTAATCGAGAAATTTCTTATTATAAACATCTAATTAGACGTAATGTTTCATTCGATGCAATAGCAAAATATTACGGTCCAGTTTCAACCAATTATGGCAAAGGCCATGTTTTCCAACTCATCCGAGATTATACCGGTGAAATAGCTATACCACTTGAAAAATACCTCGCTGATACAAAATTAACTAAGCAATATTACGATGATTTAGTTACTTCATTAAGAAATTTGAAATCAACCCTATTAAAAGATCGTATTATTACAATGACAATAAAAAGCAAAAATATTTTGTTTCAGCACTTAAGTGCAGATAACAGTCGCTTAATTATTATCGATAATATCGGTAATTCAACTCTTATTCCTATTGCCAATTACATTCCTTTTTTTGCTAAAGCCAAAATTGAACGAACTTGGCAACGTTTTTTAACATCCATTATTAAAGAAAATAGCAACAACAAATTAATCACTCGTTTAGTTGACGAAGTGAATCAGTAATCCTCAATTGTGCAATAGCACCTTTTACATTATTAGGTCTATTTTTTAAGGTAAATAGACCTTGATGTAATTTAGCAATACGGTTGACTATACTTAAACCAAGCCCAATACCATTATGCTTGCGATCCATACGAAAAAAGGCTTGAGTCAGTTTTTCGCTTTTAGACTCATCAATGCCATTACCTTCATCTTCTACAGTAATAATGATATCTTTTTTAATTTTGTAACAGCTTACCACAATTTTAGTGTTCTCAGGACTGTAGCGATAACTATTTTCAACTAAATTACGTACTAATAGTCTTATTAAGGTTGCATCACCATTAAAAATAAGATCTTTATCAGTCAAATACCATTCGAGCTGTTGCTGTTTTTGTGAAGTCAATTCTGTTAGTTCATCAGACAGCGGAATCATAATATCATTATAAAAATTAATATGTTGATACTGTCCTACAGTAAACTTTTGACTAGCTCGAGCAAGCATTAATAGCTGTTCTACAGTACTGACTAATCGATCTATACGATCAATTAACTCTGTGCAATCAATGTTATTGTTATTTTCTAACAATTCTAGATGTAAACGAATGCCTGCTAAAGGTGTCCTCATTTCATGCGCTACGTCGGAGGTAAAAAGACGTTCTTGAGATAATGTTGTACTCAGCCTAATAAAAAGATTATTCAATACAGATGTAATCGATTTAATTTCACGCATATTGCTAATTGGCGCAATGGGTTTTAGATTCTCTTCAGTACGTTGATTAAGATCTTTCTCTAAAATTTCCAACGGTTTTGTGATCCACCTGATCGCTTTATACGCTAAAAATAGTGTTACTGCCATCATAGAAAAGGCTGAACAAAACAAAACAAAAATCGCTTCTAATTCTTCTTCTTCAACAACCTCATCAATTTTATTTTGACTTAGAGTCAAATTAACCAATACATCTATTTGTTCTTTACTTTCATGCCATAACCAAAGGACAGTAATAATCTGACAAACCAACATGATAGAACCCAAAGTAAAAAATAGGTTCCAACGAATACTGTGGCGTATATTACTAAGTGATTCTGAAATCATAATTTAATTATCTAATTTAAATTAATCGAGTTATCAACATCCATCATTAAGTTGATAACCATAACCTCGTACTGTACGAATAAAATTTTTACCCAATTTATTACGTAATCCGTGAATATACACTTCCAAAACATTTGAGCTAGGGTCACTCTGCCAATCATAAAGATCATTTTGCAATAAATCACGGTGGACCTTTTCGCCAGCTTTTAGCATTAATCGAGATAATACAATAAACTCTTTTGGTGTTAACACTACTTCTTGGTTATTAACAGTCACTTTTTGTTGTTTTATATCAATATTAATAGGACCATAACTGATAAAATTATCTGCGGTACCTTGATCTCGACGAATTAACGCTCTTACTCTAGCTAATAATTCAGTTAAAGCAAAAGGTTTAATCAAATAATCATCGGCACCATTATCTAAACCATCGACTCTATCTTCTATGGTATCGCGTGCAGTTAAAATCAAAACTGGCGTTGAAATATGATTTTTTCGCCAGCGAATCAGTAAGTCAAGTCCATCACAATCAGGTAATCCTAAATCGAGTATAATTAAACTAAACTGCCCAAATTGAATATAATCTTCAGCTTGTTTACCATTTGTAGCAACTTCACAAACATAACCATTTGACGTTATACCATCGTATAAACCTTTCTGTAGCAAGCTATCATCTTCAACAATTAATATTTTCATTGATGATTTACCTTAATATAAATGTTGGAATCACTAAGAATTCTCAATCGTATAATTATCAGTAATTATATACTTCACGTTACATATCTAAAGCTATTAATTGCGCTCAATAAGAACATACTTATTAAGAAACTTGTTAATACTTATCCAATTTTTATTAATTAAATACGCCGATAATATACTTAAAATAAATCCGACAATAATATCTAATGGCCAATGAATCCCTAGATATATACGACTCCAACATACAAGTACAGCAATTAAAGCCAATAAATATAGATCTGTTCTAAAGCGATATGCATTATCAAAAAAACAGCAAAAAACATCGTCCACACAAATACCGCATGTTGGCTCGGTAAAGAACTTGTTTTGTCATGAAAAAGATAATTAGTACCAACTTCAACCACAAAAGGGCGTGGAGAATAAAAACAATAACGAATAACAAAAGTAACTAATAATGCTAACCCTAAACTAAATACTATTTTTAAAATTAATTGCCTATAAATAGGCCGAATACACCAACCGATTACCATAATAATAACAGGTAGGTAAACCAAATAGTTAGCACAAAAATAGCAAAAAAGACAAATGATTTAGATGCATGATCTGAAGCGTTTATTAATAAAAAAATTTGCGTATTAAAATCATGCCACATAAGCTATCTCTCTAGATTCACCCAAATTATTAATAATTTAACGTATAAACCTTAAGAGAACCTTAATATAAACTTATTCAGTAATCAGATAAATGTAAAATTTGATGTACTTTTAGATTTAAATTCGTCATTTAAATAAAGTGTAGGAAAACGCAGAGTTTTTTACACTTCATGGTTAAAATAATCCTCTAAAAACTCATAAGGCGTTTTCCCTGAAATCGCTTTATGTGGTTTAACGGTATTATAAAAATTAATAAATCGTTTAAGCTTTTGTTTTCTATCTTTTGAATTACTAAATATATGCTGATTATGCCACATCGCAATTCAAAGTTCGTATCACTCTTTTGAGCTTTCCCATTCGTTTGTGGACAGACTAGTTTCGTGAATTCTTGATGGATACGATGGTTGTTACACGTTTTAACAAATAGGTGTTCGCTGGTGCCTTGATATTCACGTCCATTATCGGAATAAATACATTCAATGGTATAAGAACATTGGGCTAATATATCATTTTGTAAAAACTGTGCCGAGCTAAATTGGGATTTATCAGGGTAAATACTGGCATAAAGCTCACGTGAAAAATCATCAATACCGACAAATAAATATTCTCTAGTTTGCTGTTTCGTTTCATTTTTAAGTAAAGGTAAACGTTTGGTATCAACGTGTAGCATTTCTCCCGGATAGGTTTTGTTATAGCGTTTAGCTTGCCGTCTTAATTTATCTTCAATCGATTTTTCGACTTTAACCAGACGTTTAATTCCATAACGAATGGTTTTATAACGTTCATTCTTACTGGTTAAAGGCACAAAAAGCTTCAATCGGGCTTTCTTTAGTACATTATAAATGGTAGGCCGACTGACCATAAAGCGTTTTGCCAAATCAGTGACCGTTATTTTTTCTTTATGATATAAGCGCCATATCTCTTGTCTGTAATAAGGCGTTAGTTTTTTATGTATATTCAATACAGTACTGTATCAAATTACTGTAAACAATGCGGAAAATCCTCACATTGCTATCACATTGCTAGCTACTGAAGCCGATATTATTGATCTAGATAACAAATATCGGTCTTGTGCACAAGATAGATCAGTTGGTTTATTATAAAATTTGGTGACAGAATTAACTGTCACCTTTAACTATTAAATATACAAAATTTAGGATAGGTCTGGTGGCCTATCCAGTCTTTTCCTACAACTAATTAAAAACGCGATTAATAAGCTTATTAACAACTCCACCAACAATAACCGAGGTTACAAAACTAGCTAATACTCGCCCTTCTGTTTTTATTGATTTAAGATCTTCATCTTCTTCACACGCTTTTGCTATTTTATCTTGCGCAGTATATACTGCTGCTGTTGTTAAAAGAAGCCCAGAACCCACACTAATTAATTTAAAAATTGACATGTATAACTCCTTATTGTTTTATAGCTAAATAGATAAGCACAACTTTAATTAGAAAAATAAAAAACTTTTGTTAAAGATTTTTTCCCATTATTTTTTTAAGATCTATATTATTTTTTAATATATGATTCGTTATTTTTGCATCATTGTATTTTTTTCTTAAGGTTGCTATATATAAACAAGCTGGAATTGTTACACGATAAGCTGGTCCTGTAATATTAAATAGTAGCCATAAATGGTTTATTGCCAAACAAATAGATAATACTAATTCCTGATATCGCCTCGGATAAGGTCTTGGTAACATTACTGTCATTATATTTCCTGATTTAAAACCAAAATTGTTTAAAATGCTAAATATTAAATAATTTGAAATTAAAGAAGACGAAGTCATAAAATTTTGAATCCCCATCATTACCATGGATGGTGTAACTTTAGAATTAACATTACCCAATTCTGCTGCTATTTTTTTAAGGTCTTTTTGACTTATATTTTCTAATGATTGCTTGAGAAGTGAATTTAATAAAGCATCTTCAATTTTTTCAATAAAAAAAGGTGCTGGCTCACTTAATATTGTATTAGTTCGATTACATACATCTATTAATATTTCACGATAGCATACCCCTTTACCTTGCCTTAATAAATTCATTCCTGAATTTGCACCAAATGTTTGAAGCTCTGCAGCTATAGATTTCCAATATAATTGATGGTTAGGATAATGTCGTTTATAACTTGCATCGCTTGTTAATGTTTCGGTAAACCGAAGGGTATTATCCTTAGGATCAACAGTCAATATAGAAACCAATAATTCTAAATCTTCATTAGTACATTGTTTTAAAAAAACTAGGTCTGAATCATCTCTATAAATAGCCATTTATACTCCCCTTATTAATTATTAATTATGATTACAACACTATAGCAATCAGAATTTCCTTCATAAGGAATTTAAGGTGTTTTCGTTCTAATTTTTTATTACTGGTTCATTTGTTATTTTGAATTCAAAATTTTGCATGCAATAGTGTTTATCTCGATAAACTCAACCCAACTATATTTATTTTTATAATTGAGCTGGTATTGTTTATCTACACGGCAAATATCTGGCCTTGTTTCATAAATGGTACATAATTTTGTTTGATGGTCATAATAACGACATACCCCATTACCACTATCAAGAAATTGCGTTTCTTGTGAACGATTAACACTGCAACAGCAAGCTCCACATTGATAACAAGGAAACGGGGGGGAATTACTCATAATGATTTTACCCATGAATGCACTGATTCTAAATTGCCAGCTTCAAATGGTAATTTAATTCCTCGGCGAGTTACTTCTTCTTTTAACAGAAAGCTGCGTTCTAGTTCATTATTGGTCATAGTAAGATGCAATGTAAACGACGCTAATTGTTGTGTATCCATATTGAACTCTAGCCTTGCTAACTCTTTTAAGTAATTATCTAACTCAGTATTTACAGCTTTAAAAAAATCGAGAGTTCTTTCGTATTTATCTTTAAATTTATCTAAAAAAGCCCAAATTTTTTGAGGAAGAGTCCCTTTATCTAGATAGTGATTAAATGCTAATGTTAAAATACCAGTCGCTAGTGCACTACAAAATGCAGATAACTCAGTGCCAAATGGAAAAGCAAATAATTGTGAACATATGCTATAAATAGCAGTACCACAAACAACGGAAATTCCAGCACTAATAATTTTACTTACTTCTTTGACTAATTGACCTAAAGGCAATGAATCAGGGTTGCAAAAGATTAATTTTATAGCTGCCGTAATATGCCCCCACATTTCACGGATCATTTTTCCAAGCATTTTTTGCGTAGTGAAAAATATATTGGTAACAGTAGTGGTTACACTCGATAACGCACCACTAGCAGCGCCATCTTTGAAAGAATTAAAAAAATCTTTAAATTTTAATTTTATTCGTTCCCATATAGCATTAAATACATCGCTAATATCATTTAAAAAATTTTTTATAGAAAAATTATATTTATTATTTGCATAAATAGAAGGAAATTGATCGCGTAGTTCAAACCATGCCTCAGCAAGAATAAGCCCTAGCATCTGTCTTGTTCCCATTTTAAAACCAGAAAGAGCTGATTGATAAGCGACATCTTTAGCAAACTTACTGCTAGTATAATAGGCTATATTGACAGTTCTCTCGTATTTAGCCCGTGCTTTTTTGTCTATTTCAAGCATTTTATTAAAGTTTGCTTTTTCTTTATTTTCTAACTTTTCTAATGATTTTTTTTCTTGATCTGTTAACGATTTTTTCTGTTTTAGTATAGCTATTTCTTGACGGGTTTGAGTAAGTTCATTTTGAAGTTTGCTTACAAAGTCAGACATTGAACTTGCTTTCTTAGACTTATTTAATGTTTCATTAGTGAAATATAAATTGCTACTGTCATTAGCAAGGTCAGTTCCTGATAATTCAGCTAATATTCTACCTTGATCGTGATGTATTTCATTTGCAGCAATAACATGATCTAAATTTTTTTTATCATGTTGAGCAAATATTTCCCCTGTGTAAGCATCTTTTAAGGTATTTGCTTGATGAGCGATTTTTCCTTGTCGATTTGTCTCAATATAATTGGCATGAGAATGATACTCATGTGAATCATATTTTGAGTTTTGTTCATTTATTATTCTTTCTCTATCGGTTGCGTAAATGTTTTGTCGTGCATTATGAACAGTATCAACATCTCCACCTACATTATCTTTAAATAATAAAAAATCTAATCCAAATGAAGTTACCAAAGATTTGACAACGGTATTATGTAACTCTTCGCCCCAATCCATTTCCTGTTTCATCATTATTTTTAGTCCTCGTTAATATAATCAATAAAACAAAAGCCAAGTATTCTTGGCTTTTATCATTACATTTCCTGAGTAAAATCTTTATATTCTTTTTCTTTGTTAATTAATACATTATCTAATTCTTCTTGATTAAGAATATTGAATCCATCACTATCTTTTTCGACTTCAACAATACTATCTTCGGATACTGTTTTAATTTTAAAAAGTGGGGTTGTAATAATATCGGTCATAATAGCTGCCAATAAATAACCGTTATTAATAACTCTTAAGCTCTTTTCCGAATTATCGCTAATATCTTCTCCCCAACCAAGAACCACTATCTTTTGATGCAACTCTTTTAAAGCAGAAAAGTAATAATTAAAGGTCTGATTGATTTTTTCCAACGATGTATAAATTTTATCCACATAGTTATTTGTATTAGATAAATGTTTATCAATTAAATCCATTTTTGTTATTGCTGTGTCAGCTTCAGAACTTGATTTTTTTGCATTTTCTAATGCTTTTTCAGCGTGGTTTGCATACGCAAAACCAGCAATAGCAATCATTGGCGCAATGGCTGCAGCACCTAAAACCATTGCTCCACCAGCCATTCCCCAACCTCCAGCAGCAAGTGATCCACCTCCAATAGCGGCCATAGTGGCATTATATGCAGCTACGCCAGATAAAGCGGCAATAGGTGTTCCTGTTGAAGCAGCTGCAAAAGCCATTACTCCGCTATATACCGCAAAACTTGCAGCTGCTCCCGCTGCACCAGATGCTGCAACCGTACCTAAAAACCCCACTGTAGAAAAAGAATATTCTTCAATTTTATCCATCTTAACTTTAGGAACAGATAACTTAAGATCTTTATTGTCATTTTGTTTCAATTGTTTTAATAATTCGTCGGAAATTTTTTTAAATTCACCAAATGATTTACCAATATTAAGTTCTAATGTACCTAATCGCTCTAATTTCTGTTCTGAAACTTTGTTTAATACATCCAGTTCATCTTTTCGTTTGTTATATCGGCTTTTGGTTCTTTCCAAGATTTCATCAGCTTCTGATTTTAGTTGATAACCATCGTATGCTTTTTTGCCACCAACTGCTGCAGCGACTGCAGCTGCACCTGCAAGAATAATAGGTAATGCCATTGTTATTTCCTCGTTAAATTTATGTTAATTAAAATATATTATGTTTGTATCGCAATAAAACTAGGATGTGATCATCTTTGCTTGCTCTCCAAACCCCCTAACCCAAGCGTTTAACTCACGTTCACTAGATGTGGTGATAGTAAGAATAATTTCGCCATTTTCGATTTCTTCGATTTTTTGTTCATCGCACCAAATTCTTTCTTTGACATAACCAGCCGCTGATTTGGTAAATTGAATTGAAAAAGTACGAGGTTCATGTTCTGGTAAACCAAACGTAGTTTTATTTTGAATGTGATCTGGTACTGATATAGCAACTTTTTGGTTAATAAAATCTAATTTTTTTATTCGGTGGATTGCCAAACAAGTACTGTGTTTTAATTCTGTCGCAACGTTATTTGAAATTACGCCATAAACGTATAAGGCATGATTCATTGCAATTACTTTTTGCGGAATAAAATAGTGGTTTTTTCCTTGTTGATTACCACTAGCAATATAATGAATGTGGCAAAAAGTCTTGTTTTCAATACACTTTAATAAGTCCTCAATAATGCTAACTTTCTCTGAATAATCAATCTTCCCTTTACTAAAAAAGGCAATAGGTTTACTTAGTGAAAAGTGTTCTCTTGTATCTAACTCTAATAACAACATAGAAAGATGCAATAATGTTTGATCAATACGTTCACCAATCTCTGGTGGAATAAAGGGTTTGGACAATTCGCGGCACAAACTTAGATATCGTAATTCCTGATAATTTAAACCTAGTGTATTTTTATGATTGATCTGCAAACTATACCAACGACGATTTTTTTCCTTGCCAGAGCAGAAACATTCAGGGAAAGATAACTCGATCTGTTCAGCTAGTCGTATTACTGTTTGAGCAGAACAGTTTAGTATTTCAGCTAAATCTGATTGATAATGCGGTTTATTATCTGATAGCAAAATGTGATACATTTTCAACAGTTTTTGTCCTGCACTAACATTTGAATCTTTCTTCCTACCCATCATCTATTTACCTATTGTAACCTTTTCCCTAATTAGAAATATTGCTTTATTTTTAATCAAAAATTTTTACAGAATAATATAGCTTTTCTTAACTTAAAGTATTAACTGAATTTATAAATTAAACTTTATGCTTGATCTGAATAAAAATCCGATAACATTTACATTAATAATGTTATATTCTGATTACGCATTAAATTATCAGATTGTTTTTCCTATCTACGGAAAAAGAAATAAAAAGAATTATTTTTTTATTTAATTATTGATGAATAAGAGAAAATTGTCATATCGGAATTTTCGATCAATTAATGATCATCGATCGTTTATTTCGATCAATATTACTCAATTCTATCTTTTTTGTGCTTATTTTGATGTAATTTCAGTAGAGATTAGTTAGCTAGTTTATTAAATATAGCTGAACTCAGTTTTGATAAGACTTTAGACATAAAAAAACCAGCTTTAAGCTGGTGTTCTTTGTGACTTGGTGCCAGTGGTCGGACTCGAACCGACACGCTTTTAAGGGCGGCGGATTTTGAATCCGCTGCGTCTACCAATTTCGCCACACTGGCATTAAACGTGTAAATAAGTAAACGTTAGCATTATACTAAGCTTTACAATATCTGCAACAGGTATTATCGTAAAGCGTTTTGGTTGCCTAAAAAATCAACTACCACCTGCGTTTCCAAGCAGGTAATTTTTTAAGGATTATATAAGCAGTTTGTTTAGCTACTGCATTATCAACATTGTGATTTTGAGCATATTGTAATGTAACTTCATGCCATTTTTCATCAAATGTTTTCATTGTGCCATCTTTATGAGCACAATGTTTACAATAGTTTTTAGACATATCGAGCAATGGATAATCAGCAATAGCAGTCATTGGCATGCCACATGCAATACACATTTTCATATTTTAAATTCCAATAATATTAAAAAAGGTGACTAAATAATTGCCATCTTTATATGTATAAAAATCCTACTCTGAGTTAAACAAGATTACAATATATATTAAAAATAGATAAATAGATTTAGAAATTAAGATCGAATTGAGGTGTTACTGGATTTAAGTCTTGTTGTTGTCGTTGCTGTTTTGATAATAGATAACGGCGTTTTAATGCCCGTTGTTTACATAAACGCAAAACTTTTTGCTTTTGGCTATCACTCAAGGTTAACCAACTAAATCTTTCTTCTCTTGAGCGATAACAAGCAATACAATAGCCTTGTTTATCAGTTACACAAACTCGTTTACACGGGCTTGGAATATCAAAAAATTCAATCTGATCCAATTTATTCCTCGTTTCCTAAGCAAAACGACATATTGACTAATGTTCTTTTAATCCTAATCCTTTACTTAATACTTTAAAACAGTCATCACAATCATGTGTAGCTGCATGAAGTAATGTTTGAGTCGGTGCGTGGATTAATTTATTGGTTAAGCGATGCGAAAACTCAGCAAAAACATCGTCAATGTTAGCGCCCTGCCTGATGGCATTTAAGGCTTTTATTTGTAACTCACGTTTGATACTTTCTGCATTACTACGATACTGCTTAACATAAGCAACTGCATGTCTAGTCTTAAGCCAATCAATGAAAAGTTCAGCTTGTTCTTGAATAAGATATTGCGCTTCTTTAGCGGCAATAGCTCTTTGTTCTAAATTACTTTCAACCGTTTTTTGTAAGTCATCAATAGTATAAAGATGCACATTATTGAGTTGACTAACCTCTTCCTCGACATCGCGAGGAACAGCTAAATCAATAAACAGCATTTTACGATGATTTCTAGCTCGTAAAGTGCGCTCAACCATGCCTTTACCTATAATAGGTAAAGGACTCGCTGTTGAGCTGATCACAATATCAACATCTTTAAGTCGATTAGCGATATCAGGTAATGAAATGATTTCTGCATCAATATCAACCGCAAGTTTTAATGCCTTTTCACGGGTTCGATTGGCAATAATAACTTGATTAAATCCATGCGGTTTTAAGTAACGTGAAATAAGCTCTATTGTTTCACCCGCGCCAACAAGCATAATATTTAAATTAGAGGTATCACTAAAAAGATGGCGAGCAACTAAACAAGCAGCATAAGCGACAGATGCTGTATTAGTGCCAATATTGGTTTCACTACGGACAATTTTCGCTACATGAAATACTTTTTGAAATAGTTTTTTTAATTGAACAGATAAGCAATTTTGTTCTTGAGCAAAACTATATGCTTGCTTAACTTGCCCTAGAATTTGTGGCTCACCAATGATCATAGAATCTAAACCACTTGCTACCGACATCAAATGTTCAACAGCTTGTTGACCGTCATACCAATAAAATGAATCTTGGTATAGATCAACATCAAGATGATGAAATTGTCCTAACCAACTTTCTACAGATTGTTTTAATCTTAGATAGTCAGTTTGATGCTCATAACTAAGATAAATTTCTGTTCTATTGCAGGTAGACAAAATAACACACCCATCAACTAAAGGATGTTGGTATAAGCTGTATAGTGCTTTATCGACAATCTCATTAGGAAAAGCAAGCCTTTCCCTTAAAGCAACTGGCGCTGTTTTATGATTAACACCAAAAATTGTAATAGACATTGCATCGCTTCTTTTTTGAAGGTTATTAGATATATTATTTTATTAACAGTTCTTAAACGTCTATATTATACATAAAAAACAGTAAAGGTTCTTTTTCTTATTCAGTAAATTATCAGTTATAATACTGCACTTATTGACACAAACACTAACAACTAAGAGTTATTTTATGTCTAAAATCAAATATATATTTGTTTTCATATTACCTTTACTTATCACCGCTTGCCAAATAACAAAATCTCAAAACAACACTTCGATTGAAAAGCAGTGGCAAATCCGCCAACAAAATCTAAAACAAATAAACACATTCCAAGTTAAAGGTAGTATAGCTTACATAAGTGATAAATCTCGTAATTATGGACGATTTTTAATAGCTCAACAATCAACTGATAACTACCAAGTTAAATTAACCTCCCCCATTGGTAGCAATATTTTAACATTAAACGCCGAACCTAATTATGCTCAACTGGTTGATAAAGACGGTAGAAATTACCAAGATACCAATGTTGAAAATCTTATGAAAAAGATATCCAATGTAAATATTCCACTTAATTCTTTGCATAATTGGTTAAAAGGATTTTCAGACAACATCAATACTGACAAGTTAGATAGTTCAGGAAGATTACTTTCAACTGTCTTTATACAAAATAACAATAAATGGACATTAAAAATTCCAAGTTACTCTACTTATACTTATCAAAACAAAAAGATAGATTTACCTGCAACTATAGAGCTTACGCATGATGACGAAGTTGTTCGCTTAAAAATTAGTGACTGGATTTTACGATAAAGGATAATAGTTATGAAACAGTGGTTATCACCTGCTAAATTAAATTTATTCCTTTATATCACTGGACGCCGTTCTGACAATTATCATAATTTGCAAACGTTATTTCAATTTATTGATTATTGCGACATCCTAATCTTTAATGTTCGTCAAGATAATAAAATTAACTTATTAACCGATTTTACAAATGTACCCGTTAATAAAAACTTAATTGTTGTTGCTGCTGAACAATTGAAATCCTATACCAACCGTAATGATTTAGGTGTAGATATTACAATTGATAAAAAAATTCCTATGGGTGGTGGATTAGGAGGAGCCTCATCTAATGCTGCAACAGTATTAGTAGCACTTAATCAGCTATGGCAACTTAATTTATCAACCGAAATACTAATGGATATAGGACGAAAAATTGGTGCCGATGTCCCTATTTTTATTTATGGTCATGCGGCTTTTGCCGAAGGAATTGGCGATCAATTTCACCCTGTAGATATTCCTGAATATTGGTATTTAGTCACTTGCCCTAATATTGAAATATCAACAGTCGAAATATTTAATGCTCCTGAGCTAACTCGCAATACGCCAGCTCAAAGCATTACTGATTTACTTTCATTGAAGTTTAACGAATTAAAAAATGATTGTGAGGAAGTAGTTAGGAAACGTTATCCAACAATAAATAAAATAATTACTTACCTTTCCCAATATGGTACAACTCGATTAACAGGAACTGGTGCATGTGTTTTTACCCAATGTGAATCAAAGCAACAAGCATTAGCCATTCAAGGCAAACTTAATGCAGCACTATCAGTTAATAGTTTTGTCGCAAAATCGTTAAACACCTCTCCTTTATTCACAAATTAAACAAAAACCTTAATCAACAATCATTAAATGGTTAAGGTTTTATTACGTCAATATTTATATATTAAATATAACCACATTTTGACAAAGATAGAATGTGGTAATCACCAATTATATTTATAAACCATAAAAACAGTAAAATAAAAATAGTTGTCGATTTTTCGGTTGCGATGCTTATTGTTTATTTAATATGCTGACCAGATTACAAAACCCAGTTATCAATTAACTAAAATTAAGATTTTAAAAATTATGCTTATTACCAATTTAGACAAAAGGAAACAATATTATCAGGCTTTACTTGCAAAAGACCAAGGCTATATTGGGATATTCTATGCTGGAGTTAAAACAACTTCGGTATTTTGTATTGCAACTTGTCGGGCAAAGAAACCAAAATATGAAAATGTAGAATTTTTTAGCACTTTCAAAGAAGCTCTTGATGCTGGATATCGTCCTTGTAAAATTTGCAAACCAACTGAAAATTCTAACGCAGCACCATCAGAAGTCATTAAAGCTATCGCTTTAATTACCCAAAATCCTAAAACAAAAATATCCGATATGATATTAAAAGAGCATCAAATAAGCCCCGAAACGATCAGACGCTGGTTCAAAAAAAATTATGGTATTACCTTCCAAGCCTATCAAAGGATGTATCGAATAAATAATGCCTTTCAAGAGCTTAAAATTGGTAAAAATGTCATTAATATCGCTTATGATACAGGATATGTGTCATTAAGTGGTTTTGGATACACTTACAAAAAAATAATGAAAAATGCCTCATCTCAAAATACTAATAACGAAATTATTTTGGTTAATCGCCTAACTACACCATTGGGACCAATGTTTATTTGCGCCACTAATCAAGGTGTTTACCTATTAGAATTCGTGGATCGTCGAATGTTAGAAACAGAATTTAAACAATTACAAACACAACTTAATACAAAAATTATTTTTGGAGAAAATAGCCATATTGTTCAAGCTAAAAATGAAATTGATGAATATTTTCAAGGAATAAGAAAATATTTTGCAGTTAAATTACATACTCCTGGAACAGATTTTCAGCGAACTGTTTGGGACAGTTTAAAACAAATCCCTTATGGAAAACTAACTACCTATAAAGAGCAAGCAGAAAACATCAATAATCCACATGCTATTCGCGCAGTTGCAAGCGCAAATGGATTTAATCGAATTGCAATTATCATACCTTGCCACCGAGTCATTGGCTCAAATGGCGAATTAATGGGATATGGTGGAGGATTAGAACGAAAACGTTGGCTAATTGAACACGAAAAAAAATATTCAGATAAAAACTAAAAGTATTCTCTCAACACAAATTAGACTAATGCAAAATAAAGTTTTTTATTATCAAAAGTACGATTAATGCCTATACCCTACACCATGAACTGTTTTGATCAAAACTGGATTTAAGGGATCAATTTCGATTTGTTTGCGTAATTTCGAAATATGTTGATCTAGTGTTCGGCTGTTTGGCATATAATCATAGCCCCAAGCGTAATCAAACAGCATATCACGGGTAACCACGTTATTTTTATTTTTATAAAAACATTCCAGTATCTTTATTTCTCGTAACGAAAGCTCAATAGTTTGTTCCCTACGTTTAGCGCATAACTCAATTGGATAAACCAGCAAATCACCAAAAACAAAAGAATCATCAACTTTTGGATTGGATTGTTGTGATTTTAAATAACGTTTAGCTATAGCTTTAATTCTTGCTCTTAGCTCATGTACACCAAATGGTTTACTCATATAATCATCAGCACCTAGTTCAAGCCCTATTACGCGATCAATTTCTTCATCTTTTGCTGATAAAAATAAAATTGGCACATCATCATTTATTTTACGTATTTCACGACAAACGCTGTAACCATCAAGTTCAGGCATCATAATATCTAAAATAATAAAATCAGGTTGATTTTGTTCAAATAATTCTAGAGCAACTTTACCATTAGGAGCTTGAATAATTGAATAGCCTTCTTGTTCTAAAAGATCGGTCATACCTTTACGGATATATAAATCATCTTCAGCAATTAAAATCTTCATTTTTACTCCATAATAATTAACGAAAAGGCTACGCCAGGGTTTTCATTTACAACCTGAATGGTGCCATTCAATTGCTGTGCTAATTGGTTAGCAATGGTAAGTCCAATACCTGTACCAGCAACCCCTTCTGTTATTGATGAATTGATACGATAAAATGGTTTAAAGATCTGCCTGATTAAATGATTCGGTATGCCGATACCATAATCTCGAACTGTAATGATTGTTTGTTTGTCATTTTTATTGAGTAACAAATCAACTTTTTTACCTCTTGCAGCATATTTTTCGGCATTACTTAAAAAATTATTAACAATTTGTAACACACTATCTTCATCGGTATTAATCATGCAATTTTTATCACAATTAATAATTAAATTAAGTTGCAAAGATTTCTTTGCTAACACAGGTTTAAAAGTAGTATAAACTCGTTCAACTAGGTGTGTTAAATTGACTGGTTTAATATTCAGCTTGGCTGGCTTATTAAAATTAAGCACATTTTGTACTAATCTTGTCAATCGCTTGCTTTCACTTGTTATTACCTCTAAATAATCTGAAATTGGCACGGGCTCATCTATCAGTTTTTCTTGTAATAGTTCAGCATAAAGTGTGATATTGGTTAAAGGTGTTTTAAACTCGTGTGAAACCTGACCAACAAAGCTAACTTGTTGTTTTGCTAATCGTAATGTTCGAGTATATTCACGATAGCAATACAAAACAATAAAACTAATAGCAATGATAAATAAACCAATAACCCCACCACCAAGTAAATACAATACTAATAATTTAGGCGATTGATAATAATAAATTAATTTCCAATTCTGTAATGGATAATCTAGCGTAATAGTGATACTATCGGCCAATTGTTCACCATTAACATAAATCTGTTTATCGTGATCTAATAACACAAAATTATCAGCTAACATTTGATCGTCAAATAAACAAATCACATTTAACGAAAAATTAATGGTTGAAAGCTCAAAACCAATTATCGTGTCTGATTCAATTACCCAATAAATAAGATGATCATAGAATTGATACCAACCAAATTTAGGTTGAAATTGCTCAGATTGAGAATGATGATTAACTAAAATTGAACTATCGTATTCAATTGATTCAACAATATTGCTCCATTGCAGATCGGTTTTATTGCTAAAATAAACAATTTTATTATGTTTGATCTTAAAGATATTTTTAATATCGGTTTGTGATGCTAAAAAAACATCAATATCAGTTTGATCGCTATGTAAAAACTGAGCCAAACTATTAAAATAAACAGCTCGTTGATTTAACAGCGATTCAATTGATGATTTTATATTCTTCATTTGACTTTGTGCTAATAGCTTCTGATTAGTTTGGCGCATTAAGATCTCATGCTCAATAGTTCGCCAACCTAAATAGCTAAAAGCAACTATTAATATAAAAAAAGACAAAATCGCTGTTAATTTTTTCATAAGTTATTTTTTTATCACACTTTTCATATTTTGCTTAGATTCATACTGTTTTTCAGTCACTTTTTTACGATAAGTGTTCTCATCATCGGTAAGAATTGCATCAGCCATTATATTATTTTTATCCATTTGTTCTTTTAATCTACTACTTACTTCTGGCTCGCGTTCGCTTAACATTTCTGCTCGATCTCTAAGCTTTTTACTATTTTCTTGCAATAACTGTCTTGCTTCTTCTAATTTACCTTCATTATAAAGTTTTAAAGCTTTTTCATTTTCAAGTGCAACTTTTTGTATTTCTGATTCGGCAACGACTTCATGAACAATGGCTTTATTAACTACATCTTGATTATCAGTATAAGCAATTTTAACGACTTGGGTTTCATTTTCGGTTTTATTTTCTAATAAATTATTATATTGCAAATCAATTTTGGCGAGTGTTTTATTTTGCCCTACTTTACCTTTTTCTGGGATAACTTCTAATAATAGATACTTTTCTTGATTTGAATACAACTGATTCATTTTAACTGTGACTTGATTATCTTTAATCACACCATCACGACCAAGTAAACGCACAGGCTTAACACCTTCTTTCAAATGAATAGTAATAATTACATCTTGCGCAACAGCAGACATAACATCTTTAAATTCACGCACAAATACATTTTCAAGCTTTGCTGTATCATCAATAAATACATGATTACCATCACTATAACTTGCAATCGAAGACATTAACTGCTCATTATAATCACTACCAATACCTAACGTAGTAATAGCAATATTCTTTTTAGCTGCAATAATGGCTAACTCTGAAAGTTCGCCAACCGAAGAAGGTCCAATGTTAGCTTGTCCATCAGATAACAAAATAATTCGATTAACTTTATCTTTAGTTAGTTGCTTTTCAACTTGATTAATACCTTTACTTAAACCAGCAAATAATGCTGTACCGCCACCAGCAACAATGTGTTTATTAATCAATCTTATAATTTTTTGTTTATTAGTAACTTTAGAAGATGGCAAAATAACTTTAGCATCAGAATCATAAGCAACAATTGATAACATATCTTCATTATTAAGCATATTAACCGCAAGAATAGCCGCTTCTCTTGCTTTTTCAATACGGTCACCAGACATAGAACCAGAACGATCAATGACCAAAGCTAAATTAATCGGTACACGCTTAGATGAGTCAAACTCAATTCCAGTTAACGACACTTTTAAATAATTCTTTTCTTCTGAGTTTTCTAAGATAATAGGCGATGCCAATTCTGAACGAACCTGTATTTGATTATTTGTTTTAGCATTCCCCAAAAAGCTCAAGGCAGAAATTCCAATAAAAATAAGTGATTTAATAAATTTCATGTTATTTCCTTTTTTATATGAAGTTTATTCAATTATCTGCTTTTTATAAAATAAACTGTCTGAATATTGTATTTATTTGTAAAAAAATGTAAAAAAACAAGTTAAGAACTTTAATTTATGCCGATATTGACTTTTGTTTATTGCCATTCCAAATGGCGAGAGTATATAATAAAAAATTGTCCATTCTCATAGAAATGATATAGAGAACATTTAATATGACTCAATTACAAGAAAAACTTGCACTTATTAAAAATAGTATTATCACCATACCAAATTACCCTAAAAAAGGGATTTTATTTCGTGATATTACTAGTCTGCTTGAAGATCCTGTTGCATTTCGCACATCGGTTGAGCTATTAATCGATCACTATAAAGATAAAAAAATAGATAAAGTGGTTGGCACCGAAGCGCGTGGATTTATCTTTGCAGCTCCAATTGCATTAGCATTAAATATTGGTTTTGTACCAGTAAGAAAACCCAATAAGTTACCGCGCCACGTATTTAAAGAAGAATATCAGCTTGAGTACGGGACAGATACGTTAGAAATTCACACTGATGCCATTAAACCAGGTGAACGAGTATTAATTATTGATGATTTACTTGCTACAGGTGGAACAATTGCTGCAACAGCGAATTTAATTCGTAAAGCTGGTGGCATTGCCGAAAACGCCGCATTTGTAATCAACTTACCAGATTTAGGTGGCAAAACAAAGTTAACGGATATGGGAATTGATTGCTTTACTTTAGTTAATTTTGACGGCGAATAATTACTATTAAGGGCACAATTAGTGCCTTTTTTTATTTTGAATACTTTTATCTCTTTTCCTTTCTAAAATAAAATAAGTTAGTCATTTTCATTGCATAAAAAATAGATATGTACCACCACTCTATCTAAATTCAGCTAAATAAATCAAGATAAAAAACCAACAAAACCTCCAAAAACGAATGAAAATACACTTTACATCTTGATAAAGCCATAAATGTGAATTATTATTCACAAATAAAGCATAATTATTTAAAACAAAAGGAAATAGATAGAATGAAAAAATTTAACCATATTATTGCAAGAACACCAGCTAAATCACTAATTAATGGTTTAACATCATCCAACTTAGGCAAACCAAATTATCAAAAAGCCTTAGATCAGCACAATAATTACATTCGAGCATTACAACAGTGCGATGTTGATATCACTATTTTACCACCCGACGAACGTTTTCCTGATTCAGTCTTTGTTGAAGACGCTGTGCTTTGTACCCCATATTGTGCAATTATTACAAGGCCTGGAGCAGAAAGTCGCCGAGCAGAAACCGAAATTATATCAAACACCATTGAACGATTTTATCCCAATAAAGTTGAGCGAATCACCGCACCAGGCACCGTTGAAGCGGGCGATATAATGATGGTTGAAAACCACTACTATATTGGCTTATCTGCTCGAACCAACCAAGCTGGTGCTAACCAAATGATAGCTATTTTAGAGAAGTACGGATTAACTGGTTCGGTAGTTAAGCTTGAAAAAGTATTACATCTAAAAACAGGTTTAGCTTATTTAGAAAACAATAACCTATTAGCAGCAGGCGAATTTATAACTAAACCAGAGTTTCAACGCTTTAATATTATCGAAATTCCCGAACAAGAAAGTTATGCTGCCAACTGTATTTGGGTTAATGGTCACGTAATAATGCCGATGGGCTATCCAACAACAAAAGCAAAAATAGAAAAACTTGGTTATCAAGTTATTGAAGTTGATACATCGGAATATCAAAAGATTGATGGTGGCGTAAGTTGCATGTCACTAAGATTTTAATCGATCTATATTAAATATTAACCGTACTAAACCACATAATAAGACAACAACATGAATACATCGGTAAGAAAAAAGCTAGGCATCCTGCCACTCACACTGTTAGTGGTTGGCAGTATTGTAGGCAGCGGTATTTTCAGCCTACCACAAAACATGGCCGAAAGTTCGGGCTCTGGCGCTATTTTAATTGCATGGATAATAACCCTATTTGGCATGTTAATGCTAACACGGATATTTCAGTATTTATCGATTCGATTTTACAAAATCAATGATGGATTATATGGCTATGTGCGTGAAGGTTTTGGCGATTATATCGGCTTTAATGCAGCGTGGGGCTACTGGATATCAGCATGGATGTCGTGCACCAGCTACCTAGTGATTTTATTTAGTGCATTAGGATCTTTCGATTGCTTGAGCTTCTTTGGTCATGGTACTACATTACCTGCCGTTATTACAGCTATCATATTTTTATGGATAGTGCACTATTTTGTATTAAAAGGAATATATCGTGCTTTTTTATTAAATTGCCTAGTAACATTAGCGAAAATCGTGCCTATTGGTTTATTTATTGTTTGTGTTAGCCTTGCCTTTAAAATATCGACATTTAAGATAGATTTTTGGGGAACACCGCAATTAGGCTCAATTATCGAGCAAGTAAAAAACACCATGCTCTATACCGTTTGGGTCTACTTAGGGATTGAAAGCGCAACTGTGTATGCTGCTAGAGCCAAAAACATCATCAGCATTAGCCGAGCCACCTTTTTTGGCTTTGCTATTACCAGCTTATTACTTGTTTGCGTATCTGTGTTATCGCTTGGTATTGTGCCACAACTAGAACTTGCTCAAATGAAAAACCCTTCCATGGCACTTGTTATTGAACATGTAGTAGGCAGCTGGGGAGCAACATTAATTAATATTGGTTTAATTGTGTCAGTCAGTGGTGGATTACTATCATGGTTAATGCTAGCGGCCGAAATGCTATTTTTAGCTGGCCAAGGCACACAACACACAGTACCAAGTTGTTTTGGAAAACTCAACAAAGCAGGCACACCATCCAACGCATTATGGTTAACAACATGTTTAATAACCGTATTAATTATCCTTGCCCACTACTATCAATCTGGCTACAACACCTTAATCCAATTATCAACCTCAATGGTGCTTATTCCCTATTTACTGGCGGCTCTCTTTGTTTTTAAATTAGCCGTTCAACAAGGTAAAGCCTACTTAATTATGATTGGCGCTTTAGGATCGCTTTATGGCATATGGTTGATTTATGCTGGTGGCACAGTTTATTTATTACTGTCGATGGTACTCTATAGTATGGGACTCTGTTTTTACCTTTATGCCAGAAAGGAACGATCTTTGCCAGCATTTAGTTACTTACATGACAAAGTGTACGCTATTGCAATCATCCTATTAGCTATCATCGCTATTTTACACTTCTACATAACACCAAATTAATTAGTTAGGCGTTATTTTCGGAATAAATAAAAGTCAGCTAATAGCTTTCTGAACTCTTGAGAATAACGCCCATCACCATCTCGCATACACAATTGCTGCTCATCAATTTTATTAGCCTGGATAAATGAAAAAGCCAATAATGATAACGAAAAGTCTTTATCTGCACTATATCTAACATTCATCAGTTGGAATAAATATAACTGATTAGATTCACATAATAACCTAAACTGATTGGATAAATGATAAGGTAAAACTAAACAAAATTGCCCTTTCGGTTTTAGTAAGCGCTTAACTGTGTCAATAAGCTGTTGAAAGTTCAAGCTTTCGGTATAACGTGCCAACTGCCTTTGGGAATTGCGACAATCAACGGCAGATTCAAAATAAGGGGGATTAGTCACAATCAAATCATAGCCCACCGCATAACTTAGCTGAAATTGATTAATATCAGCATTAATCGCATTAATCAAAGTAAACCCAGCTTGTTGGCTATTTTGCTGACATTGTGCTACCGCCTGCATATCAATATCGATGGCATCAATTTGGCTGTTATCATGTTCTAACCGCTGAGCTAACATTAACGCAATTACACCACAACCACAGCCAATATCGAGTACCTTTTGCGGAGCCGAATCAATCGGAACCCAAGCCCCTAACAAACAACTATCGGTTGTTACCTTCATTGGACTTTTATCGTGCGCCACAAAAAAACGCTTAAAAGTAAAGCCACCTTTTTTTAACGGTAATGAATTATTCTGCATAAATAAACTTCTTAAACAAAGGCTTGTTAGATGCTATCGCATCAGCCCAGCGAGTCGGTTCTGGCAAACGATAGCCCCGCAAGCATAAATTAACCCATTTTAAGGCACTACCTTGACTTACTCGGTGACCTGTTGAAATAAATAAAGGATTGCAATTATTCTTACTACATAAAACCCAACCAATCTGTTCTTGCCTGTCTTGTAAAGGTGTTACATTACCTACTTGCTTAGGTAATATTTCGTATTGACCGCAAAGCCTTTTTTTAGCAACACCAATTGTTGGCATATCTAACAACAAACCTAAATGGCTTGCAATACCTAAACGCCTAGGATGTGCAATACCTTGCCCATCAACTAACAATAAATCAGGCTTTTGTTTTACCTGCTGCCAAACGGCAAGTAGCGCAGGGTATTCTCGAAAAGACAAATAACCAGGAATATAAGGAAACCCTGTATCAACCCGAGCAATATGATACTCAACAACCTCGAAAGTTGGATAGCGCAAAATAACGATTGCTGCTCGAGTAATCTTGCCATTATCTTCAAAACCGACATCAGTACCACCAACGTAATTTATTGACGGATTAAAGTCATCATCGCATTTAACCTGCTTGGCTAACGCCTGCTGTGTTTGCATTAATTGTTCTAAATTGATAGACATTTTTATTCTGTTCAGTATCATTATTCCAATAGATTGATTTTATCAGAATTAGCATGCCATATACATTAGCAAATCCTACCGAGTTAACAGAAGAAATCAAAAAAAGTCGTTTTATTGTCAATGCAGCGCCAGTCACATCAGCTGAACAAGCCACCGACTTTATTAATCAAATAAGCGATCTCAACGCCACCCACAACTGCTGGGCATGGAAGATTGGACAACAATACCGATTTAATGACGATGGCGAGCCCACTAGTACAGCAGGTCGTCCTATTCTTTCAGCCATTGAAGGACAAGATTGTGACCAAGTGGTTGTAGTAGTAACTCGTTACTTTGGCGGCATAAAATTAGGTACTGGAGGATTAATTCGTGCCTATGGCGGTTCAGCTAGCCACTGCTTACAACAAGCTGAGCTAATTGAACTCATTGCCCGCATAACGCTACAATTTCACTGTTATTATAACGAATGGCCAATTATCGAAAATCGTCTAAAGGAACTTGATTCCATTGTTGAAAATCAAGAGTTTGATGCTGAAGGTGTAAAAGTAAACGTCGCTATCACAAAAGACAAATCGCAACTCCTACAAAAAAATATTAGCGACATCACTCGTGGACGAGTTATTATTGAACTATAAGAATCACTCAGGTAGAATATTGATTTTATTTTATAAAAGATTAATTTTTTTATTGACTATCTTTTGTTATATCAAGTTTAATTTTTAATAAAAGTGCTTTTGGACTTTCAGTCATTAAAATGCAAAGCTCTCAGGCTTTGCTATTTTGGCTGTCCTCCTCGCACTGGAATTTTATTCTTTTATTGATTATTCTTTATTAATATCAGAATATCATCAGCACCATAAAGATTAATAACTAAGTCATAAAAACTAAGGGGTGGTGCAAAGACCATAATTAATAATAGAAGTCTTGAACCAAAAAATATCACCGTTACTAGCTCCCACATCAAACTGACCACTAAACTGCCCTATTCTAGTCGTGTCACTTGTCCAATAGTTTTGGTCAACGAAGTCCGCACCAGCGTAATGATACATAAAGCCCCACTCCGAAAATAATCCAGCACCTATTGTACGCAGGTAATTATTATTTTTTGATGGAGGTGTAGCGCCGATAGAGCCTTGGCAATTCGGACCTGAGCCAATACCAGAACAAACAGCGTTAGTCAGATCCTTAACCTGTGGCACACGATAACCCAAACCACTACACCAAGTTACCATATCAGGGTAGTGATATAATTCAGCCCCCCTAACTACGAACCATTTTTGCAGGACAAATCCATATTTAATTACCTCGTTCCCCTCTCTATCTCTCCCCACTAACTCAAAGGTCAGCGGTAACCTTGGCCTAGCAATTCAACTAGAATAAGGATTGAACCATTGATTTCTTGCCTCTGGACCTGTTAGTGTAACGCGAAATTCAACATCGCATTGGGCATTACATTTTGTTTTTCTTGTTACTGTAGCGGTAATTCCATCATGCGTAATTGGCGTTCCCCATGTTAATTCATCTGCATTTCCCCTTATGATTAAATCAAAATATAACCCATTTGCGCCCGTTGTCGGAAAATTTAGGTTATATGATCCCTGATCGGTTGATTGAACTAAGAACCCATAATCTGGGTGCCATATATCAGCAGGGCCAGCAAAATGGAGTCCACCCAGCTCAATATTGGGCTTTACAAATTTAAGCTCCCCCCATTGTGACGATGGCAGTATTACGGCATCACTACGATTAATCCTTCGACCATTTTTAACGGGTAATGCCTGTAAACTCCATAAAGAAGATAATAATAACAATACCAATACTAACAGAAATTTTCGGAATAATTTTGATAATAATTTGAAAGATAGCTTTGAAAATATAAACGTGGCGGGGCTAAAAATCCAACCAGTATGTTTATTTGATAAATTTAAGACATAGGTTTGCCAGTGCTGGTGTCTGGTGTCTAAAATGATAATGCATTACGGTTCACCTGTCAAGTAAATTAATGATTTATTTTAATTTTTATATTTATTTGATTGTTTAATAAACTATTCCTTTAAGGTGTTAAAGTATAGCCATTTTAAAAAAACTTGGCTAGTTTTTTATGCAATTTTTTAATTAGCATATGGTGTTAGGTTTTGGCGTTACAGTAGGTATAACACGAGATAACTCCCTATTACTAAAAAAATATTAACAATACTACTTGGTGGACAAGTTATTTTTGAGTTAAAAAACTAACCAATTATAATTAGCAAATTTACTATGTACCTTAAATTATTAGTTAACAGCATAAGGAATTATATAAAAAATATTAGTACTTGACCGACTAATACAGGAAAATGAACTAACTACATTAAAGATCTAAAGTCGCTTTAGATAACTTTTAAAATTTCATATGTGGAATAAACCTATTAATCAGTAGCACTGCTCGTTCAAAGCCCCAACTTGGCAGGGCTTTGTTCTTTAATTGATCGTCCTTTATTTGTATCATACCCTATGTAGTCTAGGGATTAAGAATTAAGTTGGAATGGCAACTTAAAAGCCCCTCTTAAAAGATAAATTGGATTTTTATTATTCTGCTTATTAAGACGCCAACCACAAAATTGGCGTCGTCGGTCAAGTTGCGTAGAGGCTTATTGATGCTTACTTAATCACAAAGGTACAAACTATATAGTGGGTAGTCTTGCACTAAAGCTTTATTTTTGGATTACTTGAGCTTTATTTATAACATAAAATTGACCACAACTAAGAATTAAGGAGTGACACACATAGCCCCTCTATCGTTGCCTTTCCAAAGTATTCCGATCTCCCCAGCAGCCAAGTTCACATCGTACGCATAGACGCTGTTCTCCGCTGGGCCTCTTGCCCAATACCAGTCTGGGGGAACCGAAGCACCATAAAAACTCAAGTATCCCCACTCAGTAAGGAGTCCAGCACCTATTCGACGATCGTGCTTATTAATCCTCCTATCTCTTACCCACCATAGTGAAGATGGTATAGCGCTAACTACATTGCCTCGGCATTGGTTATAAGACGCCCCACCATTAGCCCGATCAATACAGACTGCGTTGGTCACTTCGTTGATATTTGCCATACGATACCCCAAACTAGAACACCAAGATTCTTGTATTTGAAAGGTCTTCTCTCCTTCCGGGTAGTATCTATAATCAGCACGGAACGCAAACCACTTCTGCAAGACAAATCCATATTTAATTACCTCGTTCCCCTCTCTATCTCTACCTATTATCTCAAAGGTCTGCGGTAATCTTGGCTTAGCAATTCGATTTGGATATGGATTCCGCCATTGAGATACTGCTTCAGGGCCTGTTAGCCGAACCTTAACACAAACATATATTTTACATCTTTCACGAGTAAAATAATTTTCTCCAGCATAAGCATAGCTCATTGTAGCGCTGATGCCTTCATGTGTAACAGGTTCCCATGTCAATTCATCGGCATCTCCTCTTATGGCTAAATAAAAATATAACTCATTTGCGCCCGTAGTTGGAAAATTAAGCGCATATGATTCCGGATTGGTAGATTGGATTAAGAATCCATAATCAGAATCCCATATACCGGGGATGGGAAGCCCATATTCAAGAGAACGAGGTATTGCATACATAACCTCACCCCATTGTGACGATGGCAATATTATGGCATCACTACGATTAATCCTTCGACCATTTTTAACGGGTAATGCCTGTAAACTCCATAAAGAAGACAATAATAACAATACCAATACTAACGGAACTTTTCGGAATAATTTTGATAATAATTTGGAAGATAACTTTGAAAATATAAACGTGGCGGGGCTAAAAATCCAACTAGTATGTTTATTTGATAAATTTAAGACATAGGTTTGCCAGTGCTGGTGTCTGGTGTCTGGTGTCTAAAATGATAATGCATTACGGTTCACCTGTCAAGTAAATTAATGATTTATTTTAATTTTTATATTTATTTGATTGTTTAATAATCTATTCCTTTAAGGAGATTAAAGTATAGCCATTTTAAAAAAACTTGGCTAGTTTTTTATGCAATTTTTTAATTAGAATACGGTGTTAGGTTTTGTAAGTCTTAACTTTTGTGAATATCATGAATATTGTTGATAATTTCTAAACCAAGGAATTAGTGAATTACCTAACAACCAATGAACATATAATCCTTACCATGTTATAAGATGTATTACGCCCATAAAATCGCTCAGGTAGAGTGTTGATTTTATTTAATTTTTTATTTTCATTAAAATCAACCAGTTATACAGAAATTTCTATTTTTTATACAAAATACCGCCTACACGGCGGTAAACTAGAAGCCAATATACTATAATTCCATTTAGCAAAAGGCAAACAGGATTTTTTCTGTCAAAAACCCTTTTTTACAAGATATCATTAACCTTTTGTTTTTATTGATTTTAATTTATTGTTAAAAAAAAGGGTTAGCTAAATTTTATATTTTGAGGCAATTTTTAAATTGTATTTTCAAAAAATCCATCTAGTGAATTGATTTTATTTTAAATGTGAAATATTACTATGCATTATTTTTCTCACTATAAAAAATATGCTTTATTGCCAATAAACAATAATAAAATTACAATAATTTCACTTTAAACCACTTAAAGCAAAAAAAATGATTACTTACCACGATGCTACATTAGAAGATTTACCATTTATTGTTGATGTTTATAATTCAACAATTGCTGGTCGCCAAGTTACTGCCGATACAGTACCTGTTTCTGTTGAAAGTCGATTGGAATGGTTTTACCAGCATAACCCTAACAATCGTCCACTTTGGTTAATTAAATATCAAGATAAACCTTGTGGTTGGATTAGTTTATCTTCGTTTTATGGTCGCCCCGCTTTTTATAAAACCGTTGAGATTAGCTTATATCTTCATCAAGATTTTCGTGGCAAAAAAATTGGTCAATTTATGGTGGATAAAATTGAACAATTTGCTAAACAGGCTGGAATTGAGGCAATTTTTAGCTATGTGTTTCGACATAACTTACCTAGTGTTAATTTATTTAAAAAAATGCAGTATCAACAATGGGGACTTCTTCCAAAAATTGCTGAATTAGATAATGTTCAGCGTGATTTAGTGATATTAGGTAAACGGTTAGATTAACTGACCTCTATCGATAAAATTTACCTATTCAAAAGGATTTTTAATGAGCACCTTTAATGATATTAAATATTACGCCAGTCAATCTAAAATCACCACAACGCTAGTAGTAATCAATATTCTGTGTTTTTTTGCATTTCGGCTAGTTGATAGCCGTGGGTTTTCGCCATTATATGAAAATCATTTTTTGATTGATTGGGGAGCCGATGTTGCGGAGTTAACTTTTTCTGGCCAATATTGGCGCATGTTTACTAATTTATTTATGCATGTCAGTTTTACTCATTTAGCTATGAATATGCTGGCATTATGGAGCATTGGTCCTATTTTAGAACAACGCATTCCTTGCCTTGCTTTTGTTGGCATTTACTTTTTTTCAGGGCTAGTAGGAAGCTTATCAAGCAATATTGCCACCATCAATCAAAATGTGATTAGCTGTGGTGCCTCGGGTGCTATTTTGGGTATTATTACCGCATTGTTGGCTTATTGTTTGGTATTTAGAACCAATATACAAGAAATGCCAGTCAAAGCAATGCTGGTGAGTTTAGTATTAACTGCTGGGTTAGGGTTATTGCCATCTATCGATAATATGGCGCATATTGGTGGTGCTTGTGCTGGTTTTGTACTTGGTGGGGTTGTTTCGTTATGTATTAAAATGTTCAAATACCCAAGTAAGTTAACTCTGCTTATTATTGGTCTTGTATTTATTGTGACTGCATTGGGGATCTATGTGCAATATATGCACTATGCTTTACCTAATGGTTATTATGTCTATTATTAATAATAAAAAGGCGCTGATTATCATTAAACAGCGCCTTATTTATACAAAAGCTATTTAAAAGCTATTTAAAATCCGTGCAGGCTCAATCTTACAAGCACGTTTAGCTGGATAATAGCTAGCAATTAAGCTAAGTAACATGGCAGTTATAAACACTATCACCACATCAAATAGATGAATTTCGGATGGTAAAAAATCGATAAAATAGATATTGCTATTTAAGATTTTATGCCCCATTAATGACTCAATAAAGCCCATGATGTTAGAAAGTTGCCATGACAGTATTACGCCTAAAATAACTCCAATTAGACTGCCAATTAACCCTGAAATCACCCCATACCATATAAAAATATGTTTGATTAAACGATTAGTTGCGCCTAGGGTCTTTAATATGGCAATATCACGCTGTTTATCTTTTACGGCAATGACTAAAGTGGATACAATATTAAAACAAGCCACGCCAATGACCACAATCATGGCCAGATACATGATTTGCCTAATCATTTGAATATCACGATACATAAAGCCAAACGTCTGTTCCCAGCTATTAAATAACAGATCTTCGTCAAGCCTTAATGCTGCTTGACCAATAAGGTTATTGGATTGATAAACGTCTTTTACATTTACCATAATACCTGTAACGCTATCGCCCATATTTAGTAATTTCTGTGCATCTGTTAATGGAATTAAGGCCATGTTATTACTCAAGCTGCCACTTAATTCTAAAATCCCTACTACTTGCAAACGGACTCTTTTAGGTGGTTTGAGTTGATTTGGACTGCTCGAAACAGGAATTAATAAAGAAACCCATCCCCCTTCACTCACTGATAAATTTTTAGCAAGCCCTGCTCCAATAATAATTTGTTGGCTATCGGGCTTAAAATCTTGCCATTTTTTATTCAGTACATAATTCGGTAGTGAACTAAATTGCATTTCTTGTTCAGGGTCAAGACCTTGTACTTGTACTGCACCAAGCTTACTACCATTTTCAATTAATCCAGTAAAATTAACAAATGGTAAGGCTGATACAATATTACTATTGTCTTTAAGTTCTTGTTGAACGTGTTGCCAATTATCTAAATTGCCGTATTTTGGATAAAATTGTCCATGTGGCACTACCGATAACACTCGATTGTGTAATTCACGCTCAAAGCCATTCATGGCACTTAAGCCAATAATTAATGCCGCAATACCAATAGCAATGCTGAGTGTTGAGATAATCGAAATTAATGACACCATACCACTTTTACGACGCCCTTTTCGAAATTTTATGGCGGTAATTAAAGATAAATTCATATTAATTATCCATTAATTGTTATCTGATGATGCGCTATCAGAAAGTTGACCATCTCTCATCACCATTTGTTTATCAAGTTTATTAGCAAGCTCAAGATCATGTGTAACAACCAAAAACGCAGTTCCATGTTCACGATTTAATTTAATCAGTAACTCAAAAATAGAATCGGCTGTTGATTTATCAAGGTTACCTGTTGGCTCATCAGCCATTACTAAAGCGGGGTTATTAATTAATGCACGCCCTATTGCCACTCGTTGGCGTTCTCCGCCAGACAACTCGGAAGGACGATGATTTGCTCGTTTGACTAAATTAACCGACTCTAGCATTGCCATAGCCCGTTTTTTAGCTTCGTTGGGTAAAACGCCGCCAATTAATAGTGGCATGGCTACATTTTCAAGCGCGGTAAAGTCAGGCAATAGGTGGTGAAATTGGTAAACAAAGCCAATTTCTTGATTGCGTAGACGTGCCTTTTCTTGTTCAGATAATTGATTTAACTGATGTGATTTAAAAATAATTTCGCCAGATGTGGGATTATCTAAGCCACCAAGCAAATGCAGTAAAGTGCTTTTACCTGATCCTGAACTACCTATAATGGCAAGTAATGATTGTGAATAAATGTCAAACGAGACATTTTTTAAAACCTCGGTTACCATTTTGCCTTCGTTATAAGTTTTATAAAGATTTTTGGCACTTAGTAATATTTGTGAATTATTCATAACGTAAAGCCTCGGCAGGTTGAATATTGGCTGCACGATATGCAGGATAAAGTGTTGAAATTAGCGATAACATAAGCAATCCAATAATAATTAAAATAATTTGCGATGGTTCAACCAATGAAGGTAACAAGATACCAGCTAAAGATAAACCTAACAATTGCATGATTTCGTTTAAGTTAATAGCAAGTAGCAGTCCTAAGGCGCTACCTAATAACGTGCCAATTATTCCTGAACTTGCACCTTGAATAATAAAAATTAACATAATTTTAAAGCGAGACAGACCTTGTGTTTTTAAAATAGCGACTTCGCCTTGCTTTTCCATCACCAACAAGCTTAATGAAGTAATAATGTTAAAAGCCGCAACAATCACAATCAGGCTAATGAGTAATCCCATGACATTTTTTTCCATTTTAATGGCTTGAAATAATTCACCGCGTTTAGCTCGCCAATCTTTAAAGACTAATCCATCAGGTAATGGGGTATTGGTTATCGAGGCAATATCCAGTGGTTTATCTAAAAATAGACGCCAACTGCTAATCATATTAGGAGGATAACGTAATAAGTTTTTAGCGTCAGATTGATTGACATAAATAAGCGTTTGATTGATATCGTGGTTAACGGTAAACAGTCCTACAATATTAAATAAACGCTGGGAAGGTATACGCCCAACTGGGGTAATTTGACTTGCATCTGTTACCATTAAACGTATTTTATCGCCAACGGTTACACCTAATTGATTAGCTAACGTTTGCCCTATGATAACATTGTATTGCCCTGCTTGAAGATCTAATAACGATCCACTATAGATATAATCATTAATAGGATCATCATCTTCTGGGTTAATGCCCATTAGTGTGCTTACAGTGATACTTTGCTCACTTTGCAAAACCACATCACTCGACACCAAAGAACTAATACGATTAACACCTTGAATCTGATTAAATTGCTCACGAGTAATGACCTTAGGATCTATCCTACCTTGTGGTATTGTGATCTGGGCTTGAGGTAAAAACTTTAAAATACTACTTTGCATCTGATCTTCAAGCCCGTTCATGACTGATAAGACCACAATTAGACCAATTGAACCTAACATAATCCCAATCATCGACAACCATGATACAAAGCGACCAAACCCATCCGTTTTTTGCCCGTATACATAGCGCAAACCAATAAAAAATACTAATGGACGAAATATTTTTGACATAAACGTATATATTACCTGAAACTTTTTTACAAAGTTTTGCTAGTTAAATGCAAGGTGCTTATCATACAGGATTAAACAGTTATAGAAAACAACCTCATACTTACGTTATAATCTGACAATAAATTTTCAGCGAAATCAACGAACTCATCATGTCTAAAACAGTTAATATTTCAAACTTAATTCCTCAAAAATCAGGTGAAGTAAAGCAAATTGGGCAGCTAGTTGGCTCTTCCTTATCACAATTTTGCGCTCAAGCTATAGATGCACATGAAGGTATAGTTGTGATTGTCACTGATGATATGCAACAAGCTTCGCGCATTCATGAAGAACTAAAGCAGTTTACATCCTTCCCGCCTATTATCTTTCCAGATTGGGAAACATTGCCTTATGACAGCTTTTCTCCTCATCAAGATATCGTATCAGAACGCTTATCTTGCCTTTATCATCTTGGACATTTAACCAAAGGGGCGTTAATTTTACCCATTAATACCTTAATGCAAAAAGTCTGCCCACAAAGTTATTTGGGTGGACATGTTTTTATGATGAAAAAAGGCTTACAAATTAGCCGAGAACATTTACGCCTTCAACTTGAAAATTCTGGCTATCGTTCAGTCAGCCAAGTTATGGAGCATGGCGAATATGCTACTCGTGGAGCGCTTTTTGATATCTACCCCATGGGCAGTGATAAGCCTTATCGTATCGATTTCTTTGATGATGAAATCGACAGTATCCGTACTTTTGATGTCGAAACTCAACGTACCTTTGGTGAAATTGCTGAAATACAATTGCTACCAGCCCATGAGTTTCCTTTCGATAAAACAGCTATTGAGTTGTTTCGTAGTCAATGGCGAGAACAATTTGAGGTTAGATTAGACTCAGAAAGCATCTATCAACAAGTTAGTAAAAATATTTTGCCAACCGGTATTGAATATTGGCAAGCACTGTTTTTTAACGAACCATTAACACCTCTATTTTCTTATTTTTTAACAAATAGCTTAATTATCAATACAGTTAATATTGAGCAATGTGCTAACAAATATTGGCAAGATATTACCCAACGTTATGAAAGTCGCAAAGTCGATCCTATGCGACCATTACTTGCACCAAATGTTATTTGGTCTAAAACTGACGAGATTTTTGCCAATTTCAAAAACTACTCAAGAATGGTTTTATCGCATGCAATAACCACTGAATCAAATAAAAACGTTAATTTGCCTTATATAGCATTACCTAATATTGCTATTGAGATTCAACAAAAAGATCCTTATTTGCAATTTCAAAAATTTGTTGAAAATTTTGCAGGAACAATCATCTTTTCGGTTGAATCAGAAGGACGCAAAGAGGCTTTACAAGAAATTCTTGGACGAATTCGTATTCATCCCACTACCATCAATTTACTTGATGAACGAAAAAACAGTGATAGCCGATTTTATTTAATCGTTGGAGCTAGTGAACAAGGCTTTATCAATCAGCAAGATAATTTTGCCTTTATTACTGAAAATGAGCTATTAGGACGACGAGTAGTTCGTCGTAAAAAAGAAAATAAACAAGCTATCAATACTGATTCACTTATTCGTAGTTTAGCTGAGCTAACACCCGGCAAACCCGTTGTCCATTTAGAACATGGCGTTGGTCGATATGCAGGACTTACCACATTAGAAACAGGTGGGATTACGGCTGAATATCTTATTCTATTATATGCCAATGACACCAAGCTTTATGTTCCTGTTTCATCATTAAATCTAATTAGCCGTTATTCTGGTGGCGATGAAGAAAACGCACCACTCAATAAATTAGGTACTGATGCTTGGAGTAAAGCACGGCAAAAAGCGGCCGAAAAAGTACGAGATGTTGCAGCTGAATTACTAGATATTTACGCTGAACGTGAAAGTAAACCCGGATTTGAATTTAAACAAGACCGAGAGCAGTATGAACTATTTTGCCAAGGGTTTCCTTATCAAGAAACTGATGATCAACAAAATGCCATTGGGGCAGTAATTGGCGATATGTGCTCTCCTTATGCCATGGATAGATTAGTCTGTGGTGATGTTGGATTTGGTAAAACAGAAGTAGCGATCCGAGCTGCTTTTTTAGCCGTTATTAATCATAAACAAACAGCAGTTTTAGTTCCTACAACTTTACTTGCAGAACAACATTACGAAAGTTTTTGTGATCGCTTTGCAAACTGGCCAATTCGCATAGAAAGCCTGTCTCGATTCAAAACCGCCAAACAACAAAAAAGTATTATAGAAGCTCTTGGTGAAGGCAAAATTGATATTGTAATTGGCACACATAAATTGTTACAAGAAGATATCAAATGGAAAGATTTAGGCTTGTTGATTGTTGATGAAGAACATCGTTTTGGCGTCCGCCAAAAAGAACGAATTAAAGCAATGCGAGCAAACATTGATATTCTAACACTAACCGCAACGCCAATTCCAAGAACCCTCAACATGGCAATGAGTGGTATGCGGGATCTTTCTATTATTGCGACTCCTCCAGCTCGCCGTTTAGCAGTGAAAACCTTTGTTAGAGAATATGATGATCTCGTGATTAGAGAAGCCATTTTGCGTGAAATTTTACGTGGTGGTCAGATTTATTACTTACACAATGATATTTCTGATATCGAAAAAGTAAGCGAAAAACTGGCAGAGCTGGTGCCCGAAGCACGAATTACCATTGGTCATGGGCAAATGCATGAACGCGACTTAGAGCGCGTAATGAATGACTTTCATCATCAACGTTTTAACATACTTGTTTGTACAACCATTGTTGAAACTGGTATCGACATTCCTAATGCCAATACCATTATAATTGATCGTGCCGATAAATTTGGTTTAGCCCAGTTACATCAGCTCAGAGGACGAGTTGGACGTTCTTATCATCAAGCTTACGCTTATCTATTAACCCCACATCCTAAATTACTCACTAAAGATGCCAAAAAACGCCTAGAAGCAATTGCCTCACTTGAAGATTTAGGTGCAGGTTTTGCTCTAGCCACACACGATCTTGAAATCCGAGGTGCTGGGGAGTTATTAGGCAGCGATCAAAGCGGTCAAATTGAGACTATTGGCTTTAACCTTTATATTGAGCTACTTGATGAGGCCGTCAAATCATTAAAAGAAGGCAAAGAACCGACACTAGAATCATTACTCAATAATCAACAAACAGAAATTGAGTTACGCTTACCAACACTTATTCCTGATGATTTTATTCCCGATGTTAATACACGTTTATCACTATATAAACGTATTGCCAGTATCATCGATCTTATCGAACTCACCGATATTCAAGTTGAAATGCGAGATCGTTTTGGTAAATTGCCCGATGCAGTGCTTTTTTTACTAGAAACTACCAAAATCCGTTATCACGCAACTCAATTAGGCATTACTAAGATTGAATTTAGTGAAAAAGGCGGTTATATTGAATTCGGTAATAATAATAAGGTGTCAGTCGATTACTTAATTGAAATAATTCAAAAAGAACCAAAAAATTATCGCTTAGAAAGTTCAAATCGATTAAAATTACAAAAATCAGAATTGCAACGAATCGATCGCATTGAATATATTAAAAATTTGTTGTCTGATTTTGCAAGTCATCAAGAATGATAACTATAATTACAATAAACGACTAAGAGAGCCACAATGAAAAAAAGCACACTTACTATAGGAATAATTGCTGTATTAGGTATGGCTTATGCAGGTACATCATGGTACAGCGGTAATATGATTGAAGAGCATATTGATGACCAATTAGCACTAATCACAAACAAAGTTAACCTGTCCCAAGATCTTTTCACATTTTCCGTTACTAAAAACCATTATGACAAAGGTATTTTTTCAACAAAAGTACATCTAACAGTGACCGTATCACCACGTGAATCGACTATTCAAGGTAGTTATCCAAAAAACTTATTTGATGACGATGTCACTATCCATCATGGTCCTTTTCCTATTGCTGCGCTTGCAAAAGGGACTTTTTCCCCACAATTGGCTTGGTTACAATATGAAATGAGTCAACAAGCAAATCCAACACTGTGGAAACTAGCGGGCAATCGACCGTTTATTAGTGGACATACAAGCGTGAGTTATGACGAATATATTACCGTTAAACTAGCAAGCAAAGCGATTAAAGCCTCGCAAAACGAAATCCCAACCATTCATGATAGTATCTTAGATATCAGTAACGGCAGTTATACCTTTAGTAGCTATACCGATGGTTCTGACATCAAGGCTGAAATCAAACTGGATAAATTAGTTTTTCTTTCTGACGATACCCATCATTTTAACTTTGATGACTTTAAACTGTCATTAAAGCCACTGACTACCACAGAAGACATCGATTATGAATTTAATATTGGCAATATTAACTACAGTTTTGATAGCTATCTTTCAAAAGGGAATTTTAATATTGACAACTTAAAATCAAAAGGTCGTGCTAACTACAAAAATCGAAATATTGATGAGCAAAGCAGTATTGATAAAATTACATTAAATTTCAAATCATCCACACCGAAAAACGAATCAGTGATTATTGACAAAATTGTGATGAGTCAAAAAAATATCTTAAATGACAGCAATAATACAATTGAAGGTTCGCTTGTAAGTCGTATTGGTTCGATTATTTACGGTCAACAAAATCTAGGTAGTGGATCATTTGATATTGACTTCAAAGGGGTTGGTAGACAATTTTTCGATCCTCACTTTGAAACAACTGATCCTGACATAAGTGAGAGCGACAAACACAATATTGAATTTTCGTTAAATAAATTGAATTGGCACAATGCTAGTGGCGACATTAATGTTAACTTATTGTTTAATATATCAGAAATAAATAGCTCAAATACTGATGTAGAAAACTATGACAAAATAAATACACTTAAATTCAATCTCGAAGCTCCGTTTGATGTTTTAGCTAGTTTGTCCGCACAAATCCAAAACCCTAACACTAAGCAAGTTACATCAGAACAAATTGCAAAAGAAAGCGCTGTAATAAAAAACAATGCCAAAATGTTTTTTAGTAGATCACCATTTTTTATCTTTAATAAAGATCAAACAGAAGGTATCTATTCTAATGTGGAGTATACAAAAGGCAATCAAAGCGTAAAGGTAAATGGACAATTACTAGATAAAAAAGATTTTTTTGGAAATTTCTAATTTATTTTAGCGACACTAAAAAAATTATAAAATGTTTCAATGATATTGGTTAATTTGGCGATTATTTTAGATTCAAGCGTAGTAGTTAACAATATATGCACCATAATATGCTAAGGTACTTATTTAAACTTGTATAGGTGCATTTTACAAAACATCAAAAAACTATCGCCTAGAAAGCTCAAATCGATTAAAATTATAACAACTAGGATTACAATTAATTTATCACGTTGAATATGTTAAAAATTTTCTAGTTGATTTTATAAATCATCAGGAATGATAATTTAAAATATAATAAATAACTAAGAGATCTATAATGAAAAAAACCACACTTGCTATAGGAATATTTGCTGTATTAGGGGTTGCTTACGTAGGCACTGCATGGCATACAGGCAACATGATCGAAAATAACATCGATAATGAATTGGTACAAATTACAAACAAAATTAATCAAACTCAAAACGATTTCACGTTTAATATTATAAAAAGTAATTATGAAAAGAATATCTTTTCAACTAAATTGCATTTAACTATTACAGCATCACTCCAAAATGCTACAGGCGACGATGCTCAACCTAAAACCTTATTTTCTGATGATGTTACTATTCATCATGGTCCATTTCCTATCGCTGCACTCGCCAAAGGAAGTTTTGCGCCTAAAATGGCTTGGTTAGAATATGAAATGAGCGAACAAACTAATCCGACACTTTGGAAGCTAGCGGGCAATCAGCCTTTTATTACAGGACATGCAGGTATAAGTTATGGCGAATATATCACTGTTAAACTAGCAAGCAAAGCAATAAAAGTTACCCAAAATGAAGTTCCATTCTTTCCAAGAATTGATAGTGCATTAGAACTTGGTGAAGGCAAGTACACCTTTGGTAGTTATACAACTGGCTCTGACATATCAACTAAAATTGAAATTGATAAAATTTTATTAACCTACCCTGCATCATTTAATTCAAAACCAGTTTCGGTTGTTATTAATAAATTCGTTATGGACGAAAAAAATGTCCTAAATGATGTCACTAATACTGTCGATGGATCATTTTCAAGTAGTGTAGATTCAATTATTTATGGACAACAAAATCTAGGTTATGGCTCGATAGATATTGATTTTAAAGGACTTGATAAGCATCTATTCACTAATCAATTGGGAATAGGTTATCCTGACTCAGATGATACAGAACAAAAGCATTATATTAATTTTTCGTTAAATAAATTGAATTGGCACAATCCTGCAGGCGATATTAATCTTAACCTAATTTTCAGTATGTCTGATGTAGATAGTACAGCTATTGATGAAGCTGATTACGATAAAATTGACTCACTAAAATTAAAACTTGAAGCACCATTTGATGTATTAGCGTATACGTCCGCACAGATCGAAAACCCTAACTCTAACACGGTAACACCAGAACAAATTGCTAAAGCAAATCAAAACCTACAAATGATGTCCGCATTTTTCATTAGTAGCTCTCAATATTTTACTTCAAGCAATGGTAAAACCAAAGGTATCTATTCTGATATAAGCCTAACCAAAGATAGTGATGAAGTTAACGTAAATGGTAAAAAAGTAACAAAAGAAGAATTCTTTGAACAATTATAATTAGCTAATTTATTATTCAAATTAACCTATTTAGTTCCGCCACTAATTTTGGCGGAATCTTATTATTTTTAACTTAAGCAAAAAAATTTATGAATACAAATTCATCATCCACAACAGAAAACCAATTTAAACGAACCATGAAAACCCGTCATTTAATTATGTTGTCACTGGGTGGCGTTATTGGCACAGGTTTATTTTTTAATACTGGTTATATTATTGCTACTGCTGGGGCTATTGGCGCTATTATTGCTTATTTAATTGGTGCATTAGTTGTTTATTTAGTGATGTTGTGCCTAGGCGAACTGGCTGTCGCTATGCCTGAAACAGGTGCATTTCACACTTATGCTTCTCGCTTTATTAGTCCTGGCACTGGTTATACCGTTGCTTGGCTGTATTGGTTAACTTGGACAGTGGCACTTGGTTCAAGTCTAACCGCAGCTGGATTATGTATGAAGTATTGGTTCCCTACTGTTTCGGTCTGGATTTGGTGTTTAATTTTTTGTATCGTAATCTTTGCATTAAACATTATAACCGCTCAATTCTTTGCCGAAAGTGAATTTTGGTTTTCAATCATTAAAGTCATCACTATTATTATTTTTATTGTTGCTGGAGCTGCTGCTATCTTTGGTTTTGTTCCTATGAAAAATGACATGCCAGCACCTTTTTTACACAATATTACCGATAATGGCTGGTTTCCTAATGGTATAACACCAATTATCATGACGATGGTTTCAGTTAATTTTGCCTTTTCTGGTACCGAGTTAATTGGTATTGCTGCGGGCGAAACTCATAATCCCGAAAAATCGATTCCACTTGCCATTAAAACAACAATTTTAAGATTGATTCTCTTTTTTATTGGAACCATTATTGTGTTAGCCTCTCTACTACCTATGGATCAAGCTGGCGTTATTACTAGTCCATTTGTAATGGTATTTGAAAATATCGGTATTCCATATGCTGCTGATATATTTAATTTTGTTATTGTAACCGCTATTTTATCAGCCGCTAATTCAGGACTTTATGCCTCTGGGCGTATGATGTGGTCGTTGTCTAATCAAGGTACACTACCAAAGTGCTTTGCTAAATTAACCAATAAAGGTATTCCAATGATCGCTATTGCAGTAAGTATGCTTGGTGGATTGTTAGCGTTATTTTCAAGCGTGATAGCTCCTGATACTGTATTTGTAGCATTAACCGCTATTTCTGGCTTCGCCGTGGTAGCAGTTTGGTTAAGTATTTGCATTTCACATTACTTTTTTAGAAAGCAACTATCTGAAAATCAAAAAAATGCCTTAAAATATAAAGCACCATTTTACCCTTTTGTGCCAATTTTAGGGTTTATTCTGTGTTTGATTGCTTGCATTGGTTTAGCATTCGATCCAGAACAACGCATTGCGCTTTATTGCGGTATTCCTTTTGTAATTGTCTGTTTTATTGCGCATCACTTTACCCAATCTTATCAAAAACGAGCAGTAAAAAATGACAAGTTATAATCCAATTAGTGCACTATTCAAACAAAAAAATCACATTATTATTGATGGTGCACTAGCCAGTGAACTACAACGCCGTGGATGCGATCTTAATGATAGCCTATGGTCGGCAAAAGTATTAATTGAAAAGCCCGAACTGATCTATCAAGTTCATTATGACTATTTTAAAGCTGGCGCCGATTGCGCTATCACCGCCAGCTATCAAGCCACACCAGTAGGGTTTGAAAAAAAAGGAATTACGTTTGATGAATCTATCAAATTAATAAAAAAAAGCGTTGAACTTGCACAGCAAGCTAAACAGCAGTATTTGAATGAAACAAAGCAAAATAAAACATTATTGATTGCTGGGTCAGTTGGTCCCTATGGAGCATATCTTGCTAATGGGTCAGAATATACTGGCGACTATCAACTAACTGAAGCTGAATTTATTGATTTTCACCGTGATCGCATTCAAGCCTTGATTAATGCCCAAGTTGATATCCTTGCTTGTGAAACTCTACCTTCTTTTGCTGAAATTAAAGCGTTAGTTAAATTGATACAGCAGTTTCCAACTATCAATGCATGGTTTTCGTTTACATTAAAAGATGCCCAGCATCTTAGCGATGGCACACCATTATCACAAGTAATAGATTATTTAAACAACTTCGAGCAAATTGTAAGCCTTGGTATTAACTGCATTGCGTTAGAAAGTGTTACTCCAGCATTAGAAGTGCTCAATAAGCTTACAACCAAACCATTAATTGTTTATCCAAATTCAGGTGAACAATATGATCCAATAACAAAACAGTGGCACAAGAACCATCAACATGATTGCACCTTCAAAAATCAACTACCAATCTGGACAAAATTAGGTGCAAAATTAATTGGCGGTTGCTGCCAAACAACACCGAATGATATTAAAGAGATTGTGAGATTATTAAAGGATTATTAATTTTATTGTGATTGGATTTTGAGTATGAAGAACTATTGTAGTTTTGCCATAATATCTTAAACCACTTCAAATCCAATCAAATTAAACCAACAAAACCATCAGTTAAACACTTGATTTTTATCTTCTATCAAGTTAAAGCCTGATAGTCCAGTCAATAATTCCCTAGTACAATGAAAAGCTACTGAACAATTAATTATTAAACTTAATTCATTTGATTATAAATCGCAATTAATAGCACTACAAATAAGTGCAATGTTCCATCCTAAATTTTTACTATCTATCATTTGAAGGAAGCAATTAACTTTTCTAAAATAAACCGACTCGTTTCACTTTTCTTGTTTTGGATGAATATGTCCATTTTTTAATAAATTACCGTATTAAGCAATTTATAAATAAATGAATACACAAATTTAATTGTAAGATCAGATTAAATAATATTTAATTGAATAATATCATTAAAAAGGCAGCTATATTAAAAAGCCGCCTTAAAATTATAGACAAAATTAAATTTACTTAGTGATTAAAAATTAACCTCAGTCCCAACAAAGTATCGTCTACCTTCTAAGGTTTTACCAAAATCATCGTTAGTTACATTTTTATCAAATAGATTATAAACACCAGCATAAACCTTAGCTTGTTTATGTATTTGATAAGATGCACCGATGTCCCAGAAAGTATAACCAGGATATTCAACTTTTGTGCCATCACGGTTATTAGACGATTCCATGCCATAATAGGCCATTTTTGTCCATAAATCCCATTGTTGGGTGACATACCAATCTAATTGAGTATTGAATTTTTGTTTAGGGGTTCGATTTAAAGATCGTCCTTTAAATTGCCCACTTTTTTGTTCTGTTTTTGTCCAAGAATAGTTAGATGTTAATAGGAAATCAGTAAATAAAGGCGTTTTAAATGAAAATTCAAAGCCTTTAAGATCAGCTTTGCCAACATTTTCACGGCCTTGTATAAAGTCAAACTTTTTACTATAACCATTCAACAAGCACTTGCTTCCTTTTTTACGATTACAAATATAATATGATTGAATTTTGTCTTTATATTTTGTGTAAAATGCAGTTGCAGAGGCATCAATACCATAATCATTGGTATAACCTATACCAATTTCGAAATTATTTGTTTTTTCTGGTTTTAAATCTGGATTTCCAATAATTACACCATCAGAATATCCACCACCAGTAACTTGCCCCCAATCCGTCACCACATAACGTAATTGTGGTGTAGCATAACCAGTAGAATAACCGCCTTTTAACGTAAAGTTATCATCAATATTCCACACACTGTAAACTCTTGGGTTCCAGTTGCTACCATAATTTTCATCTTTGTTATAACGTAATCCTAATGTTAAACTCCAATTTTCTAAAATACGTAACTCATCTTCTCCAAATAACGCATAATTCCAACGATCAATTTTAGATAATGTCGTTTTTAGTTGATTTCCTTCGTCATGCAACTCTTGATAATTATATTTTCCGCCTAAAGTCAGCATGTTAATACTAAAAGGAATAGTAACACGTGTATCTACATCCGTATTACGAATTTTCATGTTCCTTTTTGGGTTATTATTTCCTTCATAAGAGACAAATGAAGTTGTAGAGACATCACCAAACAAACCATTATGTGTTAAAGCAAACGTATTTCGTCTATTATCTCTATTAAAATCACTTCTAGATTTATCTCTTGTTTTTCCTGCAGTTGCATTACTATTTTGTAAAGCTCGTCCAAAATCGAGATCAAATTTTTGTGTGTCTGTAGCATTTAAAGACAATTTACCATTTAAACTACGTAATTTTTGTCCTGCATGACCAGCAAGAAATTTATCTTCATGACGATTTGAATACTGCCCATAAAGTTGTATACCTAAAACGTCATCAATAATCGGTCCCATGGTCGAAAAACTGCCAGTATATGTATCTTTTTCTTTTGAACGATAAGGAATAACCGATTCTAAACGTATACCACTTTGCCATTTATTTGACACTTTTTTGGTAATAATATTAACAACCCCTCCCATCGCATCAGAACCATATAATGACGACATAGGGCCTCGCACAACCTCAATACGTTCAATTGCCGTTAATGGTGGTAACCATCCTTGTTCAAATCCTGAATTATCACTATTTGGTCTTGTTTCGCGGGTACTAACCTTTTTGCCATCTACTAATATTAGGGTATATTTGGCATCCATGCCTCGAATACTAATATCAGTAGAATCACCACCACCAGTAATATTTACTCCAGGAATATCCTTCAACGCATCTGTGACATCACGATAAGGTTTTTTTTCAATTTCTTCTGGTGTAATTACCGAAATGGTAGCCGGCGCTTCTTTGACTTGTTGAGAAAACCCCGATGCAGTAACAACCATGGTGTCAGTATCTGAATTGCTAGCTGCTATAGCTACTGTCGATAATGACAACAAAATACTAGTATTAATGACATTTGTAGCCAATTTAATCTTCTTTTTTGCTTTCATTGTTATAACCCTATTATTTATAATGACATTTATAGATTTATAAGATATATGAAGACTACACTATATGAGAATGATTATCAATATCTTTAAAAAATTATTTATAGCTAGACAAATCCTTTTTGTTAAATGATAATAATTATCATTTATATAAACACAGGAAAATTGAGATGAATAAACAGAAAAAGATATTTTTAAGTAGTATTGCATCGATTATATTAAGTTTAACTGGTTGCCAATCAACGACAACAATGAGTGTAACTGCCAACAACCAAACGGTACAAGTTCCTAAGTTGCCCGAAAAAGTTGTTGTCATGAACTATGGGGCATTAGATACTTTAGAGGCGCTAGGTAAAGGTTCGATAGTTGTTGCAACTCCACTATCAGTTATCCCTTCTTATTTGCAACAATTTAACAAAACATCAATTACCGATACAGGCAATATGAAAGAACCCAATATTGATGCAATCAGACAAGTTAAGCCAGATTTAATTATTATTGATGGCCGTCAAGCTAGTAAAACTGAAGATCTATCTAAAATTGCACCAGTCATTAATTTAAGTGTTAACGCCCAAAATTATGTTGAATCAACCAAAAATCATATCCACCTACTGGCAAATATTACAGGCACAGAGAGTAAAGCTGATAATATTATTCAGTCATTAGATGAAAAAATTCAACATGCCCGAGCAGTAGCCGAAGCTAGTTCTAAAAAAGCTATTGTTGCTATTCATAACGATGGGAAGATGATTCTTATCAATTCAAGCTCAAGCGCGGCATTGATTCACGATGTACTAGATGTTAAACGAGCGGTACCACTCACCGTTATGCCCGCAAATAACTTAATAGGCAAACCAAAACCAATTTTTATTGATGATAATTACATTAAATCAGTCAAACCTGATATTATTTTTGTTGTTGATCGTAGCAAAGCAATCGGCAATCAAGGTATGGCTGAGCACTTTTTTTCACAAAAAGTATTAAACAAAAGCAAAACACAGGTTGTTTATTTAACTCCTGATCTTTGGTATTTGTCGGGTGGTGGTGCTGAAAGCATAGATCGTCAAATTGACGAAATCATTAATGCATTAAAATAATATAACTTGATTGTTAACTTTCTATTTTTTAAATAGCCTTTATTGTCAATAAAGGCTTTATTTTATACTGATAAATATCAGAGAAATACTTAATAAATAATCCTTTTTATTCAAACGAACTACTTTCCGAGTTATTACTAATACTTAATAGATAAGCCAAAGCATTGTTAATGTAAATTTGAAATTAGAAAATCGGTATATTAACTATGATGAAATGTGATAAAATGCCGACTTTATTTTGATTTGTAAACGATAATTAACAAATATAGTTTATTGAATTCTCAAACAATACCTCTTTAATATAACACACTATTATAAATACTATGAATATGTTACCCCCTACAATTGGATTTGTGAGCCTTGGCTGTCCTAAAAATTTAGTTGACTCTGAGCGAATTTTAACCGAACTGCGTACACAAGGTTATCAAGTCGTACCTAGCTATGACAATGCCGATCTAGTCATTGTAAACACTTGTGGATTTATTGACAGTGCAGTGCAAGAATCTCTAGAAGCAATCGGCGAAGCTCTTAATGAAAACGGCAAAGTCATTGTAACTGGATGCCTTGGTGCCAAAGAAGATCAAATTAGGACTGTACACCCAAAAGTACTTGAAATATCAGGTCCACACAGCTATGAAGCGGTACTAAATCATGTTAATAAATATGCACCAAAACCTGCTTATAATCCATTTACCAGTCTAGTCCCCCAACAAGGTATAAAACTAACACCAAAACATTATGCTTACCTAAAAATTTCTGAAGGTTGTAATCATAGTTGTACATTTTGCATTATTCCATCATTACGAGGTGAAATGATTAGTCGCCCTATTGGTAACGTACTTGATGAAGCAAAACGTCTAGCCGACAGTGGTGTTAAAGAATTATTAGTTATTGCACAAGACACTTCAGCTTACGGCGTTGATATCAAAAACAGGACCAGTTTCTGGAATGGAATGCCATTAAAAACTGATATTCAAACGCTTTGCGAACAATTATCAAGTTTGGGAATTTGGGTCAGATTGCATTATATGTATCCTTATCCAAGTGTCGATAATCTAATTCCATTAATGGCAGATGGTAAAATTTTGCCTTATTTAGATGTGCCATTACAACACGCAAGTCCAACAATTTTAAAATCAATGAAACGACCTGGAACCATTGAAAGAACCTTAGAACGTATCCATAAATGGCGAGAAATCTGTTCTGATATCACGTTACGTTCAACCTTTATTGTTGGTTATCCCGGCGAAACAGAACAAGATTTTGAATTACTGCTCGACTTTTTATCACAAGCGCAATTAGATCGCGTTGGCTGCTTTCCATACAGTCCTATAGAAGGTGCTGAAGCCAATAAACTTGCCGATCAAATTCCTGAAGCAATAAAACAAGAACGTTTTGATCGCTTTATGCAACTACAACAAAAAATCTCAACGCAAAAATTACAAGCCAAAATTGGCAAAACGCTAGCTGTCATTATTGATGAAGTTGATGGTGAAGGTGCAATAGGTCGTAGTATGGCTGATGCCCCTGAAATCGACGGCGTTGTTTATTTAAACGAAGAAAACCAAGTCAAAGTCGGTGATATTGTTCAGGTTAACATTGAGCATTCCGATGAGTACGATCTATGGGGAACGGTTAAACGTTAATTAACACCATGAAACAACATTATAAACACGAAGTAAAAAATCTGGTTAAATTGGCAGTTCCGGTGCTAATTGCGCAAGTATCGCAAACTGCGATCACCTTTGTTGATACTATCATGGCAGGCAATTATAGTAAAACGGCACTTTCTGGGGTAGCCATTGCTGTCTCGATATGGCTACCTACCATCTTATTTGGGCAAGGTTTACTCACTGTTTTAACGCCAATTATTTCAAACCTAAATGGTGCAGCTAAACGAAACCAAGTTGCCGATCATACTCGGCAAGGCGTTGTCATCGCATTGGTATTATCAGTGCTTATGATGTTAGTTCTCTATCATTCCGACCTAATAATAAACTTAAGAAGCTCGGACGATCACCCTATTGATCCAGAAATGATGGACGTGGCAACCAAATTTTTACGTGCCATAATGTGGGGTGTGCCAGCATTCTTGCTTTTCTTGGTCTACCGCAATCAATGTGAAGGGCTATCAAACACAAAGCCAGCCATGGTGATTATATTCATTGCCCTTCTTGCCAACATTCCAATTAATTACGTTTTAATCTATGGAAAATTAGGCTTACCTGCTTTTGGTGGGGTCGGCTGTGGCATTACAGCGACAATCATCTTTTGGCTCATGTTTATATTAATACGCTTATATACACTCACTAGCGCAAGCCAACGCGACATTCGCCTAACACCAATCACCAAACTAGTTGATTTTGCTATAATCAAAAAAATTGTTGTGCTTGGTGCTCCTCTTGCTCTCGCTTACTTTTTTGAAATGAGCTTATTTGCTGTGATTGCATTATTAATTGCCCCATTAGGTCAAATAACCGTTGCTGCACATCAAATTATATTCACCATCAGCAGTTTAACCTTCGCTATTCCATTATCTCTTGGGGTTGCTACTAGTATTCGTGTCGGTTATTTACTGGGCAAAAGAAAACCAGTTTTAGCCAAACAAACTTCTTACATTAGTTTAGCCATATCCTTAGCAATCGCCATTATAGTTGCATTAATTTTAGTTATTTTTAGTTCACAAATCATCACCATATTTACACAAGAAAATGCTGTAATTGCTATTTGTATGCAACTTATTATTTTACTCGCTATTTATCAAGCGTCTGACTATTTACAAGTAGTAGCTAGTAATGTGCTTCGAGGTTATAAAGACACTAAAAGCATTTTTTTTATTACTCTACTTTCTTATTGGGTAGTCGGATTGCCAGTTGGTTATGTTTTAGGATTAACCGACCTAATCATTCAACCAATTGGCGCAGCTGGTTTTTGGATAGGTATTATATCAGGACTTGCTGTTTCGGCATTACTATTAATAGCTAGGATGATCTATATTCAAAAACAACCCGTTGAAGTTATTTTAGAATGGGCATCAAAGTAAAATCATCTATATAAAAATTTAATAATATAGAAAGGATTAACTACATTTTTATAATAACCAATTATTGAATTTTCAATAATTAAACAAAAAATGGGTTAATCCTTTTGATTAATACTCATTATTTAAATAAAAAAACGCCATCAATACTTTCACTGATGGTGTTTTTTAGTATAATAAATTAACTATTTCAATAAACTATTTGCTTGCGCAAGTACATTTTCAACAGTAAAGCCGAATGCTTTAAATAGTTGATCAGCTGGACCTGACTCACCAAAGCTTGTCATGCCAACGACTTTGCCGTTAAGACCAACATATTTATACCAGTAATCGCTGATACCAGCTTCAATAGCTAGGCGAGCTGTCACTGATGATGGCAATACTGACTCTCTATAAGTGCTATCTTGTTTATCAAACGCATCAGTTGATGGCATTGACACAACTCGCACTTTTTTACCTGCTTGTGTAAGTTGATGATAAGCTTCAACTGCAAGTTCTACTTCTGAACCAGTAGCAATAATTATCAACTCTGGAGTACCAGTACAATCATTTAAGATATAACCGCCTCGATAGACATTGGCTAATTGTTCAGCTGTACGTTCTTGTTGTTTTAAATTCTGTCTTGAGAAGATTAATGCAATTGGACCATCTTTGCGCTCAATACCATACTGCCAAGCAATAGCTGATTCTACTTGGTCACATGGGCGCCAAGTACTCACATTTGGCGTAACTCGTAAGCTTGCCATTTGCTCGACGGGTTGATGCGTTGGGCCATCTTCACCCAAGCCAATTGAATCATGTGTATAAACAAATAATGAACGGATTTTCATTAACGCAGCCATACGAATAGCATTGCGTGCGTACTCCATAAACATTAAGAATGTTGCACCATAAGGAATAAATCCGCCATGTAAGGCAATACCGTTCATGATTGCTGACATACCAAACTCACGCACACCATAATGGATATAGTTACCATCAGCATTAGCTAAAATTTCTTTAGAGCCTGACCACATGGTTAAGTTACTTGGTGCTAAATCTGCTGAACCACCTAAAAACTCAGGTAATGCAGGAGCAAAGGCTTCAATTGAATTTTGTGATGCTTTACGAGTAGCTATTGTTGCAGGGTTTGCTTGTAGTTTATTAACCACATCGTTAGCAATTTGTGACCAGTCTGCAGGCAGATCACCATTAACGCGACGCTTGAATTCTTTAGCTAATTCAGGATAGGCCTTAGCATAAGCATCAAAACGAGCATTCCATTCATCTTCGTGCTGTTTACCTTTTGCTTTCGCATCCCAAGCATCATAATAATCTTTAGGAATTTCAAAAGCAGGATAATTCCAACCTAATGATTTACGGGTTGCTTCAATTTCAGCATCACCTAAAGGTGCACCATGACTTTCATGGCTACCTGCTTTATTTGGCGAACCAAAACCAATTACCGTTTTACACATTAGTAGTGATGGTTTATCACTTACTGCTTGCGCTTGTTCAATCGCTTGTTTTAAGGCTTTAGCGTCATGCCCATCAATACCACGAATAACATGCCAACCATAAGATTCAAAACGTTTTGCGGTATCATCAGTAAACCAACCTTCTACCTCACCGTCGATTGAAATTCCATTATCGTCATAAAATGCAATTAGTTTACCTAGCTTTAACGTGCCTGCTAATGAACACACTTCGTGCGATATTCCCTCCATCATACAACCATCGCCCATAAACACATAAGTATGGTGATCAACAATAGTATGACCTGCTTTATTAAATTGTGCCGCTAATGTTCTTTCTGCAATTGCCATACCTACAGCATTGGCAATACCTTGCCCAAGTGGACCTGTGGTTGTTTCGACACCTGGCACATAACCATATTCAGGGTGTCCTGCAGTTTTTGAATGCAACTGACGGAAATTTTTAAGATCATCAATCGTCACATCATAACCAGTTAAATGCAATAGGCTATAAATCAACATAGATGCATGACCATTTGATAAAACAAAACGGTCACGATCAGCCCATTTAGGATTGGTTGGATTGTGTTTTAAAAAGCCACGCCAAAGTACTTCGGCCATATCCGCCATACCCATAGGTGCACCAGGATGGCCTGATTTTGCTTTTTGCACGCCATCCATGCTTAATGCCCTTATCGCATTCGCCAGTTCGCGGTGAGATAGTGTGGTTGCATTCATGTCATCATCTCCAAAAAATTTTGAGTTTAAATTTGTTAATACCTGCAAGGTTAACATCACTTGCAAAATCGTTATTTAAATTAACGAAAGAAATAGCATAAAAATGGGGAGCATACTCCCCAATTGTTTTATATGATTATAACAATGCGCCAATCATATCTTCTAATTTGCCTTGATCTACGGCAAAAGCACGAATCCCTTCGGCTAATTTTTCAACTGCCATAGCATCGCTATTATGTTGCCATCTAAATTCGGCCTCAGTCATTGGCGCAGGACGAGCAACTATGGTTTGATTTGGATTGAGCTTCTGTACAACAGGCGTATTTGATTGTTGCATTTCGGCCAGTAAGTTAGGCGAAATTGTCAATCTATCACAACCTGCTAATGCTAAAATCTGATCGACCTTACGGAAGCTAGCCCCCATAACAATAGTTTTATAACCGTGTTGTTTATAATAATTAAAGATATTACGCACAGAAATTACGCCCGGATCTTCATCCGCAACATAAGGTTCGATTGATTTTTTAGCTTGATACCAATCATAGATTCGGCCCACAAAAGGCGAAATTAAAAATGCATTTACTTCAGCACAAGCACGTGCTTGTGCGAACGAAAATAGCAAAGTTAAATTACAGTTTATCCCTTCTTTTTCTAGCACTTCAGCCGCTTTAATACCTTCCCAAGTTGAAGCAATTTTAATTAAGATACGTGACTTATCAATACCCTTTTCTTCATAAAGTGCAATAATTTCACGTGCCTTTTCAATACATCCTTGTTTATCAAAAGACAAACGGGCATCCACTTCGGTCGAAATACGACCAGGAACTGTTTTTAAAATTTCGGCGCCAATATTAACTGCAACCTGGTCACACGCATTAACTAATTGTTGTTCTTTACTGCCACCAATTTTTTTCGCAGTTTCAACTGCAGAATCAATTAAATAACGATATTGAGGAAGTTGCGCTGCTTTCAAAACGAGGGAAGGATTGGTTGTTGCATCTTCGGGGGAAAACTGCTTAATAGAATCGATATCACCAGTATCGGCTACCACTACAGTTAATTTTTTAAATTCATCTAATTGACTCATACATTTTATCCTCATACAACGTTTTACTATAATGAAAGTATAATAACATTTATTCAACAATAAAACGACTTTGTCATGAGGTGGTCATTAATCTATCTTGTTGTCTAAAATCAGATAGGCTGAAAACATAAAATGTAGCCTCAGACTCTGATAATATAGAATCACTTATCCATGTTTGCTAGCTTATCCATACAAATAAAATTAATTCTGTGAATTTAATCACAAAATCAAATCAGCGTTAATTAGCATCATTTATCTATGATGCAACAAAATAATTGACAACACATTATAAATGTAAAAAGTTACTGATTCATGATTCAATTAAACCCAAACATATTCAACATTACCAGCTAAGTGACAGTTTGAACAAGAGTGACACTTATTAGTTTGGCAAAACAATAGCTGATCTTGTACTATGAGCTTTATCATCCCTTTTTTAATCCAAAACCCTAACATCTGCTCAGCTGCACTTTCAGGTAAACGAAAATGGCGTGCAACATCTTGCAATGGTACACGGCCTTTTAATTGTACATAATCACGAATCGACGTTATTAACATAGCCATAATCCGATAATTAAAGTTACAGAAAAATCACAAATCTTTTCTCTATCTATATTTTTACAAATTAGCTAGCCAGCTACTTACTGACAGCATGATGATTTTTTACACTGTTGTAGATTCGGTTCCGTTTGTTGGTTAAATGATGAATATCGCCCTAAAGTACGCATAAACAATAGTGCTACAACAATAAATACACTACATCCCAAAAGCCACCAACCTGCTATAGTAGAATGCCCAAGCAAAGTAAATTGATAATAAATCGTTGCTGTTAGCCATGCGATAGTAAAAGTCCAAATTGCCACAAATATCACCCATCTAAAACCAGCCTCTCGGTACACAGCTCCTAATGCAGCAGCACAAGGTGTATAAAGTAAAATGAAGATCAAATAACTCATCGCATTCGAAGACGAACCAAAAGCGCCCTTGATTTGAGAAATTGTTACCGAATTTACATCCAAATCAGACTGAAGTGAATCAATATTTTGTGAAACTGTATTAAACCCTAGTGGATCTAATACTGCATCTGATAGATCAACTAAATTCTTAGGAATCGTTGCCAACGCATCTACAATCCCTTGTGATAAATCAAATGACTTGGTTGCTTGCTCATTGTCATCGCCCATCGAATAAAGCGAATTAAGCGTTGCAATCACCGACTCCTTAGCAAAAATACCCGTAAAAATTCCCACCGTTGCGGGCCAATTATCGTGTTTAATCCCCATTGGTGCAAATGCTGGAGTGATTGTTTGGCTAACAACTGAAAGCATAGAGTCCTGCGAACTTTCGTGTCTAAACGAACCATCACTCCCCCATGAATTAAGTACACTTAATATTGTTACCATCAATACAATGGCTTTACCTGCTTTAAAAACAAACGACTTTAAACGCTGCCAAGTTAAACTAATTAGACTACTTAAAGTCGGAATACGATACACTGGCATTTCCATAATAAACGGTGTTAATGAACCTTTTAATAGCGTAAATTTAAGTATAAATCCAGTTATCATTGCCACAACTACACCAAGCAAATATAAGGCAAACACCACTAAAGAAGCATTTTTAGGAAAAAATATCACAGCGAATAAAGCATACACCGGCAATCTTGCTCCACATGACATAAAAGGAATCATACAGATCGACATAATACGATCACGTGTACTTTCTAACGTTCGAGTGCCCATAATGGCTGGCACACCACAACCGAACCCCACTAACATTGGCACAAATGCTTTTCCCGGCAAACCAATGCAACGCATCAGCCGATCGATTACCATTGCTGCTCGCGCCAAATAACCAGAATCTTCCAAAAAAGACAAACAAAAAAACATCGCCCCAATGACAGGAATAAAAGTTGAAACCGTTTGAATACCACGACCAATCCCATTAGACAAAATAGCCGTAAGCCAATTCGGTGCATTGATAGCATGAAGTAACTGCGTTGTGCCATCGACAAAGATAGTACCACACAGCACATCAAAAAAATCAATAAACACAGCCCCAAAATTAATTGCTAGCATAAACATGGCATACATTGCGAGTAAAAAGAACGGAATACCAGTAATACGCCCTAAAGTAATATTATCCAATATATCTGAAAATCGACGACTAAGTTCACGTGGTTTATCAATCACTTTCTTACAAATTGTATCAATCGTATCATAACGTGCACTAGCAAGCGCCACATCAATTTCATTATCACACCATTTTGCAAGCAATGAACGGCAGTTTGCAAACATCTCTTTTTCGCATTCGAGTAAGTTATAACGCGAATCATCTAATAACGCATCCATCAATTGCCAACGATTGAATTGATGCACAACACTATCATCTGGTAACTCACAAATACAACGATTAATCACCGCTTGCTGATCATCGCCAAGCAAATCAATCGACGGATGAGCAGCTTGTGGTGTAACTACCATATTTTCGATTTGTTGATAAAAACACGATAGACCCAATTTTTGGGTTGATGATATTGCTACTACAGGACAACCTAACAGTGTTGACAACATATCAACATTAATCTGCTCGCCCATTGCTTTAATTGCATCCATCATATTTAGTACAACAATCATTGGCACTTGTAAATCAATTAACTGACAAGTTAAATACAAACTACGTTGCAAATTAGTTGCATCAATAATATTAATAATAACACTATCACTATCAGACAACACAAACTGACGTGCGATAAGCTCATCTTGAGAAACGCTAAGTGGATCTGGTTCAATCGAATATGTACCAGGTAAATCGACAACTTCATATTGTGCATTATGATAAGTGAAAACACCTGTTTTACGTTCAACAGTCACCCCAGGCCAATTTCCCACACGTTGCTTTGAGCCAGTTAATAAATTAAATAATGTCGTCTTACCACAGTTAGGGTTACCAATTAATGCTATCTTCATTTACTTACCTCCATAACTTCAATAGCTTGTGCTTCTTTACGACGCAAACAAAGCCAAAATCCACGCATTTTAATTTCAATCGGATCACCAAATGGTGCAACTCGCACAACCAGAACCTTACACCCTGGTGTAATCCCCATTGCAAGTAACTTTCGACGAAAAGGTAACGATTCGGGTAACAACCTAGTAATAACCGCCTCGTGGCCTAAAGGTAACTGGTTAAGAGTAAAAAATGACATTACGCTTCCTAAAAATGACAACAGTGCTGATATAAATAATCATATAAAATTAAAAATACATATTTTAGAAAGAAATGAAGTTATTTTTAGTGTAAAAATGCGAATTATTCTCAACAAAAATAAATAAACAGTAAAAAAATAGTAAATATAATTAAACAATAAAAAATACAAACTCAAACCTTCGCTGTGTTGTGTTTCTAAATAGGTAAAATAAATACTCACGATGTAAATACCCCAAACTTAGTACACTCTCACGTAGAAAATTAAGCTGCCTGTTTTCGTGTTTTTAATTCAATAGGCATCATATTATTTGATGTCTTATGTGTAAGATATTACTAATATTGTTTACGGTAATTTGAGAAACTACTGTAATAATTAGTCGTAAAAAACAAAATTAGCGCTTTATCACCAGCAAGCGATATGGCGTTTATATCATAAAGAAAAAACGACGGCCATTGATTTGGCTAAACGCTATTACAAAACCTATCCAAGCAAAATGCTACAGGTTGATACCAAAGGTTTATCTTTACTTATAAATCAAACGAAACAGCAAACTAGAAAAATTATTTTCTAGTATTAACATGATTTTTTTTGTTTTTTTACTTAAACACGGTATTTTCCTGAAACTTTTTGACAAAAATTGGACAGTCTTTGTTTGTTAGATAAATATTTGTTTAGATAAACTGCGTGATAATCGCTGTATCAAGCAAAAATGTACCAATCCCACCTGTCAAACCGATGTGAAAGCCGAAAGAGTGATACAAACTTTGAATTGCGATATGGCATAATCGGCAAATATTTAGCAATTCAAAAGATAGAAAACAAAAACTGAAACGCTTTATTAATTTTTATAATACCGTTAAACCACATAAAGCGATTTCAGGGAAAACGCCTTATGAGTCTTTAGAGGATTATTTTAATTATGAAGTGTAAACAACTCGGCGTTTTCATACAGATTAAGGACTAAACGCTAAAAGCTAAGGTGCGGAGCAAAGGGCACCGCTGTAGTAGGTGCCAGCGAGGTTGGGGCTGGGACTGAGGTTGTCGACGTAGCCGTAGCTGCCGACATAGAACTGGTTGCTACCTGCCGCCTCGCTCGTCCAGAAGTCCAGGTGGACGAAGTCCGTATCAGCATCAGCGTAGCCGTCCATGCTGCCCCACTCCGTGAAAAAGCCAGCGCCTATGTAACGCATGAACCAATTACCTCGTGACAACGGCGTGGCGCCATCTATGTTATTTATACATGGGAAATCATTACTATCTACACCACACTTCGCATTGGTTAAATCCCTTACCCTCGGCATGCGGTAACCCAAACCATTACACCATGCTAACTGGTCACTATAATGACTCAAATTCTCCCCCCGACTGACGAACCACTGCCTCAACACAAACCCATATTTTACTACCTCAACGCCATATATATCTCTACCCACTAACTCAAACGTCTGCGGTAACCTTGGCTTAGCAATTGTGTTGGGATGAGGATTATCCCATTGATTTCTTGCCTCTGGACCTGTTAGCTTAACACGTGCTACAACTTGTCCCCTATCTTCTTTAGGAATCCACCAATCCTTAGCTACAACATTTGTCACTGTTGCAGTAATTCCCCCCAAAGTAACGGGTTCCCATGTCAATTCTTCTATATCTCCAGTTATGAGTAAATCAAAATATAAATTATGCGCACCCGTGGTCGGAAAATTTAGGCTGTATGATTCAGGATTGATTGATTGAACTAGGAAGCCCTTATCAGGATTCCATATGTCAGCTGGGCCTGCACATTTGCCGTCATTTTTATTACTATTACATAGAACTGGCCTTACATAATCAATAACTGCAACTACCGTTGAAGGTAAAATTATCGCATCACTACGATTATCCGCTCGAGCTATTTTACCATTCAATGCCTGTAAATTCGATGAAGATGACAATAATAACAATGCTAATACTAGCAAAGCTGTTTTAGGTGATTTGAGCGATAATTTCGAAGATATAAATAAGTTTTGTGTAAAAACTCGTCGAATAGGATTATTTGATAAATTTAAGACATAGGTTTGCCAGTGCTTGTGCCTTGTGCCTTGTGCCTTGTGCCTAAAATGATAATGCATTACGTTCCTCGTGTCAAGTAATATTTTGTTTTATTTCGATTTTTTATAATTACTCGCTTATTTAATAAGCTTGTTTTCCTACAGCGATAAAAGTATAACCATTTATAAAATAGTTGGCTAGTTTTTTGGCGGACTTTTTTGTAAAGAAATGTAAAGATGAAAACGATTCGGTTTTATAGATAGGTTAATTTTATAATTAAAATAGGGTGTTAGCTTTATAGCTTTTGAATTTTGTCGGAATAACTGATATTGGTGATAACGTTTAATTTAAGAATTTTGAGCGTAACATCTTACAAATCACATGGCTACAAAATATAAACTACGGTACCCAACGCCCACGCTCGCTCTTAACCATCGGCATGATTTACTCAAATCATTATGAAATTCGCCTTTTTTAAGCCTATTTGCTTTGCTCAGAAGTGCCAAATTGTTACTGATAAATTGGCATCCATAACAAAGCACAAACTCGCCAAACAGTCCTATTTGGCGTGCTGCCCTCAGTCTATCAGCAAAGCACTCCGACACAGTTAAAAGATAGGTAAATTAACCTTGCCGTGTTGTGTGTTTTCTCTAAAATAGCTCAGGTAGACTATTGATTTTATTGAAGTTTTTTATTTTGCTTAATTTAAGTAATTATTAGCTAATTTCTGTTTTTATTACAATGTTTTTGCTGTGTTTTTTGTGCCTTGCACACAACTAATAACTTTCGTTAGTTAACACACTATGGGATATAAATTTACTTTTATACTAAATAGATGTTTTATTGGAGCGGGAAACGAGGTTCGAACTCGCGACCCCGACCTTGGCAAGGTCGTGCTCTACCAACTGAGCTATTCCCGCATGAGAGTTGTTTGTTAGTGGTGCCCGGGGCGAGACTTGAACTCGCACGGCCAAAAAGGCCGAGGGATTTTAAATCCCTTGTGTCTACCGATTTCACCACCCGGGCTCAAAACTTATTACCAAAAGGTAATTGCGTTTCGAATGCTGTGCATTTTACCCATCTTAATTTTGCCGTCAACTAAAAATTAAAAATTATTGTTTAACTGCTCAATGTTTGTCACTTTTTATGGCTTTTATTAATCTTTCTATAAATATTAAAGTTAAAGTTATGGTTTATTATCTTCCCATAACGTTATTGGTATTTTTAAAACTTAAATATGGCTTAAACACTGAAAGATGAACCGCAACCGCATGTTGTTGTTGCATTGGGATTATCAACAACAAAACGAGAGCCTTGTAAACCTTCTACATAATCGATAGTGCCGCCAACTAGATATTGTAAACTCATGGGATCGATAACTAAAGATACACCATTTTTTTCAATAGCTAAGTCATCTTCGTTTACCTTTTCATCGAAAGTAAAACCATACTGAAATCCACTACAACCACCGCCTGTTATATACACCCTTAATTTTAGGTTTGGGTTCTCTTCTTCAGTGACTAATGATTTAACTTTGTTGGCTGCAGCATCAGTAAAGTTAATCGGTAAAGCATCGCTCATATTCTTCTCCTAATATATTGATCTTTGCATTATATACCTTTGCTAAATGAAAATACAAAATAGAAAACTTCTATTAAATAAATTTCTCATAGTTAGCTTGAATTTATTTTGATTTTATGAATAAATACAACAAATTTTTATAGAGAGATCATCTCAGTTATGCAAAACAATTTCAAATCAGAAAAACTTTATCATCAGGCTCAATCAGTTATGCCTGGTGGCGTTAATTCGCCTGTTCGCGCCTTTAATGGCGTTGGTGGTTCACCTTTATTTATCGAGCGTGCAAACGGTGCGTATATTTATGATGCGGACGAAAGAGCCTACATTGATTATGTCGGTTCTTGGGGGCCGATGATCCTTGGACACAATGACCCCGATGTAGCTAATGCGGTAATTAACGCTGTTCATAACGGTTTGAGTTATGGTGCACCAACCGAAATTGAAACCAAAGTTGCTAATTTGGTTACTCAATTAATGCCTTCAATTGAAATGGTGCGTATGGTAAATTCGGGAACTGAAGCAACCATGAGTGCCATACGTGTTGCACGTGGTTTTACTGGACGTGATAAGATTATTAAATTTGAAGGCTGTTATCACGGTCATGCTGATTATTTGTTAGTTAAAGCGGGGTCTGGTGCCCTTACTTTTGGTCACCCAACTTCACCAGGTGTACCTGATGATTTTGTTAAGCATACATTAGTTTGTGATTATAATAATTTAGAATCGGTTAAAAAACAATTTGAGCAATATCCCGACCAAATTGCCGCCATCATTATTGAGCCAGTTGCAGGCAATATGAATTGCGTGCCAGCAAAGAAAGAGTTTCTACACGGTTTACGAGCACTTTGCGATAAGTATGGTACGTTATTAATCATTGACGAAGTGATGACAGGCTTTCGAGTCGCACTGGGCGGAGCTCAAGATTATTATGATGTTGTGCCCGATTTAACTTGTTTAGGCAAAATTATTGGTGGAGGTATGCCTGTTGGAGCGTTTGGTGGTCGTGCAGATATTATGATGCAATTAGCACCAACTGGTCCAATATACCAAGCTGGAACGCTTTCAGGTAACCCCGTTGCAATGGCAGCTGGTTACACAACGTTAACCAAGTTAATGGAAGTTGGAATCTATCAAGAGTTAAAAGATAAAACCGCATCGCTTGCTGATGGTTTATTATCGGTAGCTAAAAAGCATAATGTGCCGTTAGTGTTGAATTATGTAGGAGGGATGTTTGGATTATTCTTTACAACTGCTTCTGAAGTAACCACTTATCAAGATGTGATGCAGTGTAATGTTGAATTATTTAAGAAATTCTATCATCATATGCTAAATGAAGGTGTTTATTTTGCACCGTCAGCTTTCGAAGCTGGTTTCATGTCACTTAAGCACACAGATAAAGAGATCAATCATACCATTGATGCAGCAAGTCGTTTTTTTAATAACTTAGTTTAGATGTATGGCACTTTTTATATTTCCAATTAAAAATTAAACTATTAAAATAGGTAATAATCATATGGTTAATCCACTTAAAGAAGGTGAAAAAGCACCTCAGTTTTCGTTGCCAGACCAAGATGGAGAGCTTGTAGGCTTAAATGACTTTAAAGGCAAACGTGTTTTAATTTATTTTTACCCAAAAGCGATGACACCTGGTTGCACTGTGCAAGCATGTAATTTGCGAGATTGTTCTGATGAGTTCAAAAAATATAATGTGGTGATCCTTGGTATAAGTACCGATAAACCTGAGAAATTATCTCGATTTATCGAAAAAGAGCTGTTAAATTTCACGCTGCTTTCTGACGAAAATCATGAAGTTGCTCAAGCATTTGGTACTTGGGGCGAAAAAGAGTTTATGGGAAAAACCTACGATGGGATTCACCGTATAAGCTTTTTAATTGGCAAAGACGGTAAAATCGAAAAAGTGTTTGATGATTTCAAAACCGCTAACCATCACGAAGTAGTTTTAGACTATCTTAAAAAACACAGCAAATAGTTCTGATTAAAAGCAGATTAACCATTAATCTGCTTTTACTTCGCTATTGATAGTATTTAATTCGTCTGATTTTGGCCATGCATTTATAATTGCTTTAACCAATGTAGCCAAAGGTATTGCAAAAAATATTCCCCAAAATCCCCATAAACCACCAAACACAATTACCGCTAAAATAATAACTAATGGATGTAAATTAAGTTTTTCAGAAAATAAGCAAGGTACCAATAAATTACCATCTAATGCTTGTATTAATACATAGAAAAACAATAAATAACCAAATTGTGCGCTTAATCCCCATTGAAATAGAGCAATTAATACAACCGGAATACTTGAAATAATAATACCAACGTAAGGCACTAATACAGATAATCCAACAAGCACTGCTAATAAAAGTCCATAATCTAAACCAAAATACCAAAAAGGAATATAGACACAAATGGATAAAATAATTATATGTAGTACATTGCCTACTATATAATTGGATATTTGCATATCCATTTCAGCAGCAACTTTGTTCAAAATTGTACGGTTCTTAGGCAAGATTTTTGAACAGTATCCCCATATTTTTGTTTTGTCCTTTAATAAAAAAAACATCATTATGGGCACTAATACCCCATTAATTGCAACAGATACTAGCCCTAATAAAGACACAATGGAAAATTGCAATAACGAATTACCAGTTTGCACAACTTTGTTGGTAATACCTTGGATGATCGAGTCGAATAAGCCAACATCAATTAGTTCAGGGTAGTGTTCAGGCAAGGTGGTTAAAAAGTTGTTTGCAAAATTTAGCATGTTTGGAATATTAGTGATTAAGCTAATGCTTTGTTGCCAAATTAATGGTAATAAAATCATAAATCCGACTAATACAATCATTAAAAAAAGCAGTAACACCATTACAACTGCCAGTGTTCTTGGTATGTTTTTTTTATGTAGATAGTTAACCGGTCTATCAAGTAAATAAGATAGTACAATCGCAATTAAAACCGGTAGAAGAATTTTATTGAAAAAATAGATAATAACAAATAAGCCAACAATAACAGCCATTAGCGAAACAACATGCGGATCGCTAAAGCGTTTTTTATACCATTCTATGAACATTTTTAACATTAAAATACTCCTATTTTGCTGACTTTTTAAGTAATAACTTCGTTTTGGTTATTTTTTTAAACCACCTAATATACCACGGGTGATCTGTTTACCGATTTGATTAACAACTTGCCTTGTTGCGCTTTTAGCTATTTTTTGGGTGATACCATCATGTTGTCCACCTCTTGGCCCCTTAGTACCAAAAAGTAGTGTGCTTAAAAAATTTAGCAATCCACCATTATTTTGTTTATTATTTTTATCATCGTCTATTTTTATATCGCTACCATTGCTGTTTTGATCGGATTGGTTATTTAACGAAAATCCATTTTTCAGTATTTCATAAGCGGATTGTCGATCTATGGTTTGTGCGTATTTATTGTAAAAACATGATTGGCGAATAATAGTTAATTGATCTTCTGGCAACATAGGTCCCATTTTTGAACTCGGTGCAATAATATAACCACGTTCAACCATGTTTGGACTGCCTTTTTCATCTAGAAACGAGATAAGAGCTTCGCCAACGCCTAATTCCATTATTGCTTTTTCAGTATCAAAACTTGGATTGGCACGCATAGTTTGGGCAGCCACTTTTACAGCTTTTTGATCTTTTGGGGTAAATGCGCGTAAGGCATGTTGCACACGATTGCCTAATTGCCCTAAAACTGTATCAGGAATATCACTCGGATTCTGAGAAGAAAAATAAACCCCGACCCCTTTAGAGCGAATTAAACGCACCACTTGTTCTATTTTTTCTAATAATGCAGGCGAAATGTTATTAAAAAGTAAGTGAGCTTCGTCAAAAAAGAAGACAAGTTTCGGCTTATCAAGATCACCTACTTCTGGCAAATGCTCAAAAAGTTCTGACAATAGCCACAATAAAAAGACTGAATATAATTTTGGCGAGTTATATAACTTTTCGGCCGATAAGATGTTAATTATACCGTAACCTTTAGGATTAACTTGCATTAAATCTTGAATGTTAAGCATTGGTTCACCAAAGAAAAATTCGGCACCTTGTTGTTCAAGAGTTAACAATCCACGTTGAATTGCGCCAATTGACGATAGCGAAATGTTTCCATATTGTGTGGTAAATTTTTTAGCGTTATCACCAACAAATTGAATTAATGCTCGAAGATCTTTAAAGTCAATTAATAATAAATTGTTATCATCAGCGATTTTAAATATCAACTGTAATACACCTGCTTGAACGTTATTTAAATCGAGTAACTGACCAAGCAAAATAGGCCCTATATCTGACACAGTGCTACGAACGGGGATTCCTTTTTCAGCAAATACATCCCATAATTCAATGGGTGACGAGTCTGGTTGCCAATTATTAACTTCAATACTCGCTAAACGAGCTTGTAGTTTTTCAGTTAATTTGCCCTTTTCACCAATCCCAGTTAGGTCGCCTTTAACATCAGCAAGAAAGACAGGTACACCTATTTTTGAAAAACCTTCTGCCATTTTTTGTAATGTCACTGTTTTACCTGTACCAGTTGCGCCAGTAATTAAACCATGACGATTAGCTAATGCAGCAATAATTGATAAATCTTTACCATGACTTTTGGCAATTACAATCGACTCACTCATGGAATAACTCCCTTGTTGTTTTTTACTTTGCAATTAAAACAGTTTTGTTATAAAAATATATTTTGGTTATTAAAACAATTTTTCTATTAAAACTACACATAATATTGTATTCTGAATTAGCAATAGCTGCTATTGTTATTATTCTAACTAGCCCATATAAGGAGGCACTATGTTTCCAGAATATCGAGAATTAATTTCCAAATTAAAAAATACCGATTTACGTTTTCAAAAATTATTCGACCAACATAATGAGCTCGACCAAAAAATTAAAAATATTGAATCTGGAATTATTGTCAATACCGCTGAAACGATAGAGGCATTAAAAAAACAGAAACTTAAAATTAAAGATGAAATTCATGAAATTCTAAAAAAAGCGTCTGAAATTATCTAAACTTTTAATTACCTACAACTTGTAATTATTTTAATTAATCGTTGTATTTCAAACTAATAAACAATTAAACAAAAACCCCAATAATTGGGGTTTTTTATTATGTGTTAACTTAAAATCCTTGCGCTAACTATTTTATATTTAATTGCTTAATTTTGCTTGAGTTTTTTTTGTTTTCGGCTTTTAATTAGCATAATTAAATTTTTATGTGGTGTTTTCATAGATTATTTCCTTTGTTATTATTTTATATTTAACATTTTGATTTTTAGTATTTTTTAAATACATACTTCTTAAATTAGCTAAGCGATATTAGTATCACTTAGCTGTTATTAGTTAATTAAAACCATTGTCCAAAACGTTTGATATAGATACGTTTCATTAATTGTGCAACGCAGCAATAGCTAAATAGAGTTGCTAATAGCCATGGAAAGTATGACCACGGTAATGGTTGTAGTCCAATTAACCCACTTAGTGGAGAAAATGGAATATAAATACCAATCGCCATAACTAACAAAGTCATCACAATAACAGGAAATGCCGCCGTGCTTTGCACAAATGGAATTTTTTGTGTTCTTAGCATGTGCACAACTAAAGTTTGCGATAACAACCCTTCAATAAACCATCCTGAATGAAATAGTGATTGAGCTTCAACACTATTAGCACTAAATACAAACCACATTAATGCATAAGTTGTAATATCAAAAATAGACGATGTTGGTCCAATCCAAATCATAAAACGTCTAATATTTAACGCATTCCATTTACGTGGTTTTTGTAAAAATTCATTGTCCATTTTGTCCCATGGCAATGAGAGTTGTGAAATATCATACAATAAGTTTTGAATAAGTAAATGTATCGCTAGCATAGGTAAAAATGGTAGAAACGCACTAGCAACCAATACTGAAAAAATATTGCCAAAATTAGAACTTGCTGTCATGTTTAGATATTTCATGATATTACCAAAGGTCTCGCGGCCACATATTACACCTTCTTCTAAAACCATTAAGCTTTTTTCAAGTAAAATAATATCAGCAGATTCTTTAGCGATGTCGGTTGCAGTATCGACCGAAATCCCTACATCTGCATCGCGAAGTGCTGGTGCATCGTTAATACCATCGCCTAAAAAACCAACAGTATGCCCATTATCTTGCAACAATCGAATAATTCGCGATTTTTGCAATGGTGTTAATTTTGCAAAAATAGTGTGCTGTTCGATCTGTTTTTTTAGCTCGTCATCATCCATTTTTTCAATTTCAGTGCCAAGTAATGGTGTGCCTGGTTCTAAACCAACTTCTCGGCAAACTTTAATGGTGATGATTTCGTTATCACCAGTTAAAACTTTAACGCCCACACCATGCTCATTCAATGCCGAAATAGCTTCAAATGCGCTTTCTTTTGGTGGATCTAAAAAAGTTAAAAAGCCACGAATGGCGATCGCAGTTTCGTCCTGCACGGTGTATTGTGGTTTTGTTTCACTTGCCGGAATGTTTTTTACTCCAACGGCTAATACTCTAAAACCTTCTTTATTATATTCATGTGCTAATGCGATCAAAGCTTGTTTACGTTCATCGTTTAATGGTAAATATTCGTCATTTTCATAAACGTAACTGGCAATAGACAGCATTTCTTCAACTGCGCCTTTACAAATCATCAAATGGTTATCATCACCATTTTGTACCACCACCGATAAACGTCGGCGTACAAAATCAAATGGTAATTCATCAATTTTTTTGTATAAGCTAACACCAACCTTTTTCATGCTGGTCTTTTCTTCGGCAAAACGAATAATCGCTTTATCCATCAAGTTTTTCATGCCGCTTTGATAATAACTATTAAGCCATGCAAGTTCCAAAACAGATGAATCGACTTGACCTTTTATATCAAGGTGATGCTCTAAAATAATTTTATCTTGTGTTAATGTCCCCGTTTTGTCAGTACATAAAATATCCATCGCCCCAAAATTTTGGATTGCGTTAAGTCTTTTAACAACCACTTTACGTTTTGCCATACCAACAGCGCCTTTTGCTAGATTAGCGCTCACTATCATTGGTAACATTTCAGGCGTCAAGCCAACGGCCACGGCTAATGCAAAAAGTGCAGCATCGCCCCAATCATTTTTTGAAAAACCATTAATAAAAAATACAATTGGCACCATAATTAGCATAAAGCGAATAAGCAACCAGCTAACACTATTAACACCGCGATCAAACGAAGTTTCAGCACGAGATCCTACAATTGATTTTGCCAATGAGCCAAAATGAGTATCCCCTCCTGTTGCAACAACAATGGCTGTGGCGGTTCCACTAACAACGTTGGTTCCCATGTAACAAATGTTATTAACATCAAGCAAATTATCTTTGTTGATGTTTGATGTTTCGAGATTATCGGATGTTTTTTGTGTTACAGCACCTAATGTGTCGTACTTTTCAACTGGAATCGATTCGCCTGTTAATACGGCTTGGCTAACAAATAAATCCCGAGATTCAATCAATCGAATATCTGCCGGGATCATGTCTCCGGCCGACAAGTAAACAATATCCCCAGGAACAATTTCACTTAATGGAATTTCAATACGTTCTGGGGTCATATCTTTATGCGCACGTCTTAGCACCGTTGCTGTTGTACGAATCATCGATTTTAACGCTTCAGCCGCTTTATTCGATCTAAATTCCTGCCAAAAACGCAATAATCCACTCAGTGATACCATAGTTAGAATAATGATAATACTGGTTAAATCTGTCTCTTCACCATTTTGCAAAGGTAACCAAAAATCAGTCACAAAACTGACAATAGCTAACGCTAATAATACAAATATAAATGGATTATTAAACGCCATTAATAGTTGTACTAAAACTGATGGTACCTTTTCGCGTGCAACTTCATTTTTTCCATATGTTTCAATTCTCGACTTTGCACTTTCTTGTGTTAATCCTGAAAGGCTGGATTGAAATTTAGCTAAAATACTATCAAGACTGCTTTGAGCTTCGTTGATAGCTTTAATATCTACACTATTTTGTGCTTTAGTTTCTGATGTATTTTTTGTCATCATAAGTACCTATATTCATAATTTTGGCAAAAGTAGGCCAACTTATTGTTACTAAATAACAATAAATAATTAAATTTTGTGATTAACTAAAATTTAGTGCATAACAAAAGTAGCCTATAAAGCTATTTCTTATAGCTTGGGCTGAGCATTAAATTTGATTAGCAAACAGAATTAATTAAGAATTTAGATACAACTCGGTGGTTCTAAATGTTTTTCTGAAAGATGTAAAACACGCACCATTAAACTTTGCGCGCATTGGTGTTTTGAATTTGTGTGATAGCGTGTAAAAAAATACATATCGTTCACCGTTACCGTTTTATCAATTTCGGTTTGTGAACTGAAAAAATGGTTATTTAGACAGGTTCATTAACCGATAATGATGTGTTTAAATTTGTCTCCCCTAGTCTTGGGGTGACCCGATTGAGTGTCCATATTTCTCCTGTAAATTGAACTCTTCACTTTATATTTCAACTTCCCTTCACCCTCGTTTTTAACTTCCATAATAGCTAAAAAAGGAAGAAAAGCTCAAAAGGCGGGCTCTTTATACTCCTTTAAGGATTAGAAGTCAACCTATATCACGAAAAAATAAATACAGTTGTTGAAAAACGGCACTTATCGCCGTTTTCATCTTCACTTTATATAAAATTGATAACCCTATTATCTAATAGAATATACAATCGCTACCCTATTAACTAACGTAAATATTTTAAAGGGAACTATCTGAATTACTCCATAATAATCAGTCCAATTTGGTAATTATTTTGTGATTTCTTTTATCACATTTATTTAAGAAAAATGTACTCAAAACGGCTAACTTGGATAATATTATTAATATATGCTGATATTTGATCGAGTTATAAAAATAACAAAAAGAAAAAGCACTTAAAATTATTATTTAATTAGTATGGCTATATTAATAAACAGAATGAACAGTATTATTAAATTTCATCCTGTTTTTTATATAGATATTAACCTTGAATATTCAACCTTGCATTCTTTAACTGATTAACAAGATCTAACAGTGATAAATTAAGTTGATACATAAATTGTTGGTACGAAAACTCTTTTTTGCTAATTTCGTTTAATTGCAATTCCCAATGGGCGGTCATGTCTGGCATCGACATTATATCTGGTAGTGATAAAATCAGATTTTTACCCACCTCGGTTGAGCGAATTGCTTTGCCTTGACGAATTAAAAATTGACGTTTAAATAACAATTCAATAATACCTGCCCTTGTTGCTTCTGTACCTAAACCATCTGTTTCGCGTAGTATTTTTTTGATTTCTGGATCTTTAACAAATCTGGCAATCCCCGTCATCGCAGACAACAGTGTTGCGTCAGTAAATTGTCTTGGTGGCTGAGTTTCTTTGCTAACCAGTTCAGTATCAATGCATTGCACGGTTTCACCCTTTTTAACTAATTTAGTTAATAAACCATTACTTTCATTGTCATTCATATCGGTTGGGGATTGATGGTTTTTAGTTCTAAATAAAACTTTCCAACCTTCATCAAGCATTTGGTTAGCTTTAGAAATAAATTTTCCGCCTTGAATATCTACATCAATTTGCAATTCAGCATATTTATATGCTGGATAAAATTGAGCTAAATATTGCGTTGCCACAACTTGATAAACCGCCTTTTCGTTGTCAGTTAAGTTTTCCATTTTAGCTTTACGCAACGTTGGAATAATAGCGTGATGTGCTTCCACTTTTTTGTCATTCCAAGCTTTAGTGCGTAAAGTATAATCAGCATTATTAATTGCGGTTTGTAGTTCTGGACAATTATTTTCAATGGCAGACTTTACACCTGTAATTTGTTTTAAGTGTTCTTCTGGCAAAAAGCGACAGTCTGATCTTGGATAAGTAATTAATTTGTGTTTTTCATATAACGATTGGCAAATATCAAGCACATCTTGGGCACTTAGCCCATTTTTTTTAGCCATCTCAATTTGCAGTGCCGATAAATTAAATGGCATTGGTGGCGCAAGTTCTTTCTTTTTATTACTAACTTTATCAATTGTGCCTGATTGCTTATTAATACGCTGACAAACATTTTCGGCCAATTTTTTAACTAAAACACGTCCTTCTTCGTCCTGATAAGGCGAACAAGCTTCGCTGGGTTGCCATTTAGCTTTAAATATTTCATTATCTTTGGTTTGTAGCACTGCAAAAACTTCATAAAATGGTTTAGGTACAAATTGCTCTATCTCTAAATCTCGCCTAACCACTAACCCTAAAATAGGAGTTTGTACTCGCCCAATTGATAAAACCCCCCGATAACCGTTTTTTTGACCAACAATGGTACAAAGACGACTCATATTAATTCCATATAGCCAATCGGCTCTAGCCCTTGCTAATGCCGAAGTTGATAAAGGAATAAAATCTTGATTGTTGCGTAATTGTTGCAATGATTTTTCAACAGCGCTGGCATTCAAATCACTAATTAAACAGCGTTGAATTGCTTTGCGCTTATCTGGCGATAATTGGCAATAATTTAAAATTTCATCAACTAGTAACTGCCCTTCCCTATCTGGGTCACCAGCATGTACTATTTGCTCTGCTGACTTAATCAAATCTACCAAAATATTAAATTGTTTTTCTGTATTGCCTTTAGGCATTAATATCCATTTTTCAGGCACTATGGGTAAATCATTAATCACCCATTTCTTATATCGAGGATCATAAACCTCTGGAGTGGCTTGCTCAAGGAGATGACCAATACACCAACTAACCACATCACCATTACTCGCTTTAATAAAACCATTACCTTTTTGAAGAGGTTTAGGTAATACGTCAGCGATAGCCCTTGCTAAGCTGGGCTTTTCGGCAATAAATAAACGATAAGATTGATTAGGTTGCATAAGAATAATTATTCATTAAAATTTCAAACAAGATAAGTTTGAATCAGTATTAATTTTATGGTTTTAAATAAAAAGTCAATTATATCCTTATACCCAACTTTATAAACATTCATAAATTTTCATCCATTTTTAAAGATGCTTTATTACCACCATTTTTTGTATTTAAGCCAAATAACTGAAATAACACAAATAATAACAAGTAATAATATTAATCCAACAAAAGACCAACTTTCACTACTAAAAGGAATACCAGCTAAATTGACACCAAGCAAACTGGTTAAAAACGTAATGGGTGTAAAAATTATGGTAAAGAGTGACATTAAATAGATTCTTTTATTGGTTGATTCAGCCAAGAAGCTATTAATTTGTTCCATAATTGAAGCTATTCTTAATAAACAGCTATCAATATCAGATACATAATGATTTTGTTGATAGGAAATATCATGCAAGCGTTGGCGATCGTTATCGTCAATCCACGATATTCTTTCAGTCGAAATTTTTACAAAAATATCGCGTTGTGGTGATAACAATCGGCGTAAGACGATCAACTGTTTACGAACACGACCAATTTCTTTATAAGAAAAGATACGTTGGTTTAAAACAGATTCCTCTAACTTAATGATTTTATTGTGAACACTATCAAAAGATAAATTAACTTGATCACTAATTAAATCAGACATTTGAATCAACCAATCCGCCACATCTACAGGACCAATGCCTTTTTCTAGATGATCCTTTAATTCAGCAATAGCCGAAATTTGTTGATGCCGTGTTGAAATAATCATGTTATCAGTTATATAAAAACGAAAGGTAACAATAGGATCGGGAAGCTCATTGGGAACAAAATTAACACCTTTTAAAACCACTAAAACACCAGACTCAAAACGAATTTCCTTGGATATTTGCTTAGGTTTTAGCAATTCATTTTTAATCAAATCTGGAACTAGATTTGTATTATTTACCCAATTGATGGTTTCTTGTTTAGCAAAATCTAAATGAATCCAAAATGGTTGTGAAATTGAAGGTTTACTCTGTTCATTAAGTGGTAGCGCTTTTCCTTTACCATCTAACTGACAACAAAAAGCTGGTTTAGCTTCTAAAAGATGTGAAACAGAAATAGAACTTACACTATTTTGACTAGTCATTACCGATCCCATTTATTGTTTTTTCAAATTATATACCTAATTTAGCTTAAATTGGAGCCATCAACTAGCGTTTTATTATTTTATTTAAGGCATTAAAACCAATCCGTTAAGCTCATACTGACACAGCTTAAACCTGACTAAAAACCTAAAACGGATCAAGCTGAACAAAGTGGACAATATCTGGAGCATAATACCTGAAAGTATTGTAATATAAGCCAGTTTTTATGTATAAATATTGTCTTCAATACCAACTGGGAGCAGATTAACCTGACGGCTATTATTTATAAACCATATAAATCATCTAGATCATCTTCACACACTAATTTAGAAATAAATTCATTAAAGCTATTGCATAGAAAAAGAGTACTCTTATCTTGATTATCCGTTAAAGATAAATTGTCTGACCATGTGTCAAGAGTATAGTAGTATATTTTTCCATTATTAATATCGATGCAGAAATAATTACCACCTGCGTCAATCGCAAAAGGTAAAAAAGTTTCCGGTAATAACTTTCTACCCCATAAATCTGCTGCTTTAAAAGGCATTAAATAGTTCTTGTTATTATTAAATTTTTTATAGTATTTAACAGGTATGAGCTCATGGATTGCAACCCATTCAAATTCACCTTCAGGATCCAGCCAAGCATTATTCTCTGGCATTCCACCATTGTGGTGTAACAGGAATTGTCTTAATTGAACAGGAATTTTTATCTTTAAAAGTTTTTCAACCTCATTTAGGTCAGCGGTATTAATTGCTTGTTCTGAGTCATAGAATTTGTTGCTTGCTCTTGGTTTAATATCTTCATCTTCAACGGTTTCTGCATTGTTTTGCTCTTCATCATAAGTTAAAGCATTTAAAAAATTTTCTAATGAATCAGATAAATAAATGCTATTTTTTTTAAAATTTTGTTCTGTATTTAGAGTATCGTCCCATTCTAGTCTGAGATATTGATATATCGCACCAGTATTAATATTTATACACAAAAAACCATTGCTGTAATCAAGAGCAAAAGGCAATAATTCTTTAGGTAAGTTTTCGTTATCCCAAAATTTCGAAGCTGTTCCTTCTATCAAAAAATCCGGATCATTTCTAAAATCTTTGTTATATTTTATTGGAATAAATATTGAGATTTGGAGTTTATATGGAGGGACAGTTGTTTTCCAAATATCTTTATATACCATTCCGCCATTGCAATTAAGATATAGCTCTTTTAAAGAGTTTGGAATCGTAATACCTAGCTTATTCTCACAAGCATGTAAGTCACCAATAGATATTTTTTTCTCACATTTATAAAAATTATCTTTATTAAGCATATTCTTTTCCTAAATATATTTCATATTTAATTAACAGCCTTTGTTTGTTGATCTCGGTTTTCTACCTGTTAATTACCATTTTCTCTGTGATTTTTTAGCTGTTTCAGATAAAATATGACGTGTTTATTTTCGATATATATAGTTAAATAAAACTAAGATTCATATAAATAATATAAATCTTCTGTTAAATATAGAATTTCTTTTTTATTATTGGTCGAAATTGGTGAAATCAAAAATTCTCGCATATCGCTAATATTTATTGATTTTTGAATAAAATTTAACAGTTCACTTTTTGAAACTTTAAACATTTCTCCTTTTATTATTATTTTTTTCCCCTTGTAAGAAATTAATTTATGTGCAATATAATATTTTTCCTTTGTAAAATAAGGGATTAAATTATCAAAGCAGGTTGTATATAATAGTAAATTTCCTGTATGTATAATATTTAACATACTCAGAAAAATATCATTCTTCACAAAGTCCGAAATAATTTCTTTATTGATTAGGTGTTTAAATAAATAATTATTTTTCATTATTTAATTTTCGCAAAAAAATGGACAAAAGTCGCCTTTATGATATAAACAAAAATCATAGAAGACAAATATCACGGTCAAAAAATTTAGCATCGAATTCAAATAACAATCAGCGGATTATGACGATAGAAAAAAACAAAAGAACTGAAATCGCATAAACCGCCATTTAGTGTGTAATACATTAAAACAAGCCTTATTTTGGCGTCATTTTCCTAAAAATGTACTCATTCATAGTGACCAAGGAAGCCAATATTGCAGTGCTGATTTCAAGCAATTATTGTTACAATATGGACTAAGGCAAAGCATGAGTCGAAGAGGCAACTGCTTTGATAATGCGGTTGTTGAGAGTTTTTTTCATACACTCAAAACACATATTATTCATGACTGTTACTACAAAACGAGGAAGCAGGCTAATAAAGCACTATTTGAATATATTGAAATCTATTATAATCGGATACGCCGTCATTCAGCCAATGGCTGGATATTGCCGCAGCAATATGAACAATAATTTTACCAAAAAACAAAATGATATAGGTGTGTACTGTCTAATTTTTTGCAAAGATCAATTATTACTTAGATAAAAGATATATCTAAGAAAAATGTTCAGCATAGAATAAATCGAAATACTAACTGGTGGCAGAGATTAACGCAAAGTGAACTTGGTGAGTTCAAAAATATATTTGATGATTATGTGAAGTTTTAGGGAGAAAAAATGTATTTATTAGAACATATAAATCCTTCAGGAACCGTGAATCAATTCCATATTGATATCTCTGAAGATGGGTTAATGATTTATGAGTCATGTATTAACTATGTCTTAGATAATTGTAGTGATAAAGATATTTACATATTTACTGGTTGCGAGAATAAGGAAGCTTTAAAAGAAATACAAAAAAATATTATAACTATTTTATATTATTATGCCGCAAAGGATTTGTTGCTACCTCGATATATTGATCCCCAGAACAGGTATGTAGATACAAATGAATTATCATGGATAGGAATAGATATAAACAGATTAAATAAATAGATTAGTATTTATATATGAAATTGTGGACATACCACTATGCATCTAATGGATTGACTTGGGTGGATTGTAAGGACTGTCATTAGTTACAGCTAGACGAAGGATGGGATCAGTAGAATATCAAAAAATGGTAGATAGCGATAAAGTATTACGAAGTATAACAGGAACAACTCATGTGGCTTATCATGCAGATGTTAATGCTTTTGGTAAACAAGCAAAAATGGAGTTTTATATGTTGGATTTGATATTTTTAAAAAATTTATAACTCCTTCAAATGAAAGATGGGCAAAAAAGTAGGATTAAATTGTTTAGAAGGCTTAGCGTAAAGTAAAGGATTTCTTGTGCCTGAAATGCCTAAAGCAAGTAACATTCGTGTTAAGATAGAAAAAATTAATGTAAAAATACAATCAAAATGTTAAATAAATTTAAATTTTGGATATCTAAAAATACTAACTACTCTTCTGATTATCATCAAAATGATTTATCAGAAAGTATCGTTATCGATTTTGAAAATGATATTTATATTGCCCGATTTACAGTTTGGGATGATTTAAGTTGTATGTCCGAAATAGTAGATTTAAATACTTATCAATTTAAAATTAATAAAAGGAATGAATTTACTTCATTTGATGAATTGCTATCTATATTTAGAATTTTTTCAGATTATTTAAATATAAAAAATTAAAATATATTTCTACACATTTATATTATTAAAGATTTTATTGGATATCATTAACCATTGAAAAGACGGAATAAGAATGATTCAGGAATTGAACACAAATCAGTAAAATAGAATCATCAGATATCAGGGGAAATATTAGACAGAAAGACTGGCTTACATTACAATACTTTCAGGTATTATGATCCGGATATAGGTAGATTTACTCAGCCGGACCCGATTGGGTTGCTGGGTGGATTTAATCTGTATCAGTATGCGCCTAATGGGTTGACTTGGATTGATCCGTGGGGGTTAATAAAATGTGGCCTTACAGGGAAGAAAGTTGGCAATGCAACTAACTTACCTGTCATTAAGCGTGGTAGCCCTGAATGGAAGAAAGCAATTGAAATAATTCAGAGAGGTGGTAAATCCAATTTTAGAGTGAAGGATAAAGCTACTGCTGAACAACTGTTAAAAGATGCTAGAGGAAAGATAGAGATTCAGCCTACTTACTCTGAAATTCAATACAAAAAAGGTTATGAACATCACCCTAATGAATCGCATACAATAAATGCACCAGAGAATAATATACCCCACATAAAATGGAAGGATTGGAGTTTGGGGAAAAATCTGGTGGAGCTGGGCATATATTTTATGAATAAAAAATTATTAGCCATTGATGAAAAAAAATATCCTATTGCATGGAGATTTAATTCTAAAGATTGCTTACTATCTTTTGATGAAAAAAGACAGATTATTTTTCTTGATACAGAGGAGTCTAGTAATTTTTGGGATGTGACATTCCCATTTAATCATTTAATGCAAATGCATTCATCATTTTGTTCTGTTATAGAAAAAATTAATTTAGATTTTGATCATCCTAACGAATCTTCTTTATTTTTCAAAAATAAATTAACAGGCATTTCGTTTGCTTTTTTCTTTTTTGGAAAAAAATCGAGTGCTATTGTACCAGTGGAGATTTTTGTAAAATCATGGGATGATTTTTTTTACCCAAGTGATGAAACAAGTATTCTTTTAATTCCCAATAGAAATAAAATGATTTTCTCTTATGAAAAAACATTTTTTTACGCAAATATACCTTTTAATAAAGGTTCAGAAAATACCAGTTGTTAATGTTACCAACTTTATTTTGGCAGATTATAGTTAAGTAAAACTGATCCTCGCCAAAATATTAGACAGTGCCCGCCTCTATCATTTTTTCGTTTTGGTAATATTGTTGTTCATTTTGTTCAGGTGATACCCAGCCATTAGCTGAATGACGGCGTATCCGATTATAATAGATTTCAATATATTCAAATAGTGCTTTATTAGCCTGCTTCCTCGTTTTGTAGTAATAGTCATGAATAATATGGGTTTTGAGTGTATGAAAAAAACTCTCAACAACCGCATTATCAAAGCAGTTGCCTCTTCGACTCATGCTTTGCCTTAGCTCATATTGTAACAATAATTGCTTGAAATCAGCACTGCAATATTGGCTCCCTTGGTCACTATGAATGAGTACATTTTTAGGAAAGTGACGCCGAAATAAAGCTTGTTTTAATGTATTACACACTAAATGGCGGTCTATGTAGCGACTGGTTTGCCTAGCAATCACTTTTCGTCCATATAAATCGATAATCACCGACAAATATAACCAACCTTCACCCGTTTTAATATAAGTAATATCGGTTACCCATGTCGTATTCGGCTTATCAGGGTTAAATTGCCTATCTAACGTGTTGGGCGCAATATTGTGATGAGCCTTGTCTGTTTTATACTTGAATTTACGTGCTGCTTTACTATGCAATCTTAAACTACGTAATCCCAATTGTTGCAAAACACGGCTAATTGTTCGTTCTGAAACTTGATAGCCCGCTTCCCTTGCATCATGAAGCAGGCTTGGCGCACCCAAACGAGCTTTATGTTGCCAATACTGCTTTTGGATATACTCGCTGAGTTTAGCTGATTTGTTTGCTCTTTTTAACCAAGCATAATAACCCGATGAACTGACACCAAGTAATGAGCATATCCTAGTAACGGGATAGCAGATTAAATGATTTTTCATATAAGCGTACTTCATCGACTTGGATTGTTGATGATATGCACATGCGCCTTTTTTAGTATATCATTAGCCATTTTCAGTTCTTTAATCTCTTTTTCTAACGCCATAATCCGCTGTTGCTCAGTGGTTAACTCTCGACGACTGGTTTTATTCGGGGAAAGTTGCCTAATCCATTTATCTAGGGTTGATTTACCCACACCTAGATGATTGGCAAGTTCGCTGATAGAAAGGTGTGCATTAGATAACGCATAATCCACTGATTGTTGTTTGAATTCGATATTAAATTTTTTGACCATGATATTTGTCTCCTATGATTTTTGTTTATATCATAGAGGCAACTTTTGTCCACTTTTTTGGCGAGGATCAATCCAGCCCGGTAGCCCTTATCAAAATGGCTATATTGAACGATTTAATCGTACCTATCGTACTGAAGTACTCGATTTATATCTTTTTAACAACTTAGCACAAGCAAGGAAAATAACCGAAGAATGGTTAACGATTTATAACACCGAAAGACCACATGAGGCATTAAATAACATGACACCGATTGAGTATAAAACACTAAAACAAGCAGCATGATTTTCTACGTGAGTTGTGTACTAAGTTTGGGGTATTTACAGCCTAGCTCCACCAGATTTTTTCCCCAAACTCCAATCCTTCCATTTTATGTGGGGTATATTAGAGAGTGTTTACCTTTGATGATGTTTTTTAAATGGCATAGTGAGCATTATAATAATTTCGCCAAACACAAACATAACTTAGTTCACTAAGTCAAGAACAATGTTAACAGATAAACAATGGAAAACGCTACTGAAAATAATGAAAGGTACCGGACTAACAATGCATTATTGATTAATATATAAACACAAAAAACTGCCTCTAATTAGTTTAGTTTCTCTTTTTATATTCATCTAATTGATTAATTGCTATCTTGGCCGCATCTCTTATATCAATATTTTTAGATTGCAAAGATATTTGAAGACCATTTCTTAATATTTCATCACTAAAAACTGCGGCTATTTGTGTAACCCAATACCTAATACTGTCAGGTATGGTTATATCTTCAAGAACTTTTTTGATCTCTTTTTTTACATCAATATCATAGCATTGATAAAAAAAATCTTCTACCAGCTGATATACACCCCGTCCATCACCTTCACCAAAAGAGCTTAAAAATAACTCAATTGCTTTTCTATCTGGGTTTTTAATAAAAAATTTTCTTACGTCATCATATTTGTCAATGATATCTTGAGTTAGATCTTTATCAGAAGGCATTGGTTGATATCTTAATAAGAAATTTAATGCGTCATCTTTAGTCATATTTTTTAATCTTTCCAAAGTTTTTGTTTTACCTAATTTGTAGGAAAACGCAGAGTTGTTTACACTTCATGGTTAAAATAATCCTCTAAAAACTCATAAGGCGTTTTCCCTGAAATCGCTTTATGTGGTTTAACGGTATTATAAAAATTAATAAAGCGTTTCAGT